>JABDII010000382.1 GCA_013003805.1 Gemmatimonadales bacterium | reverse complement strand
GGCAAGCAGCACGGCAAGAAGAATGGCGAGCAGGCCGGCTATACAGAAAATGATGAACGCCGATGTGGCGAGACGACTCGATTGTTGATGATTATTCTCAGCGTGAAATTTCGCGATGTAGCGTGTGACTGCTCCGCGGACACCCAGGTCCAACAGGCCCATGTAGCCGACCAAGGAGCTGAGCAAGACCCACGCGCCATATGCGTTGTCTCCAAGGCTTCGCACCACAAAAGGAGACAGAAAGAAGGCCACGACCGCAGTGAAGAAGAACGCGCTCCAGTTCGAGAACACATTCTTCATACGGCGGGGTTTGGCGTCCGCGGAATGGGTACGTGGTGCTGTCCGATCGGGCTCAGACATGCAGTGTGGGCGACTCCCTTGGGTGTCAGGCGAAGATAGAATTGCTCTCGACAGCCCAGCTCTGCAGTATTTGGGCCGGGTGTCGCTACCCGGGGATTCGAGGCACGTGAATAAAGAGGACAACGATTCCCCGAGGCAAGCCCGTCCTATCTCGGGGCGAACGTTCCTGACTTGAAGGGGCCTATCACGTCCTACCGACCCAGCTGCCGCTGATGGCGATCCTGGTCCCTGGCCAGGCCGGCCTTGCGAAGGCCCGGTTTATGCCTACAGACCCAGGGACCCCTGCCTCCAGGTAAAGCCCTTTCAGACCCGGTACACTCGCGCGGGCCGGTGTCGCAGCCGTGAGGGACCACGCGGAGGAAAGACGGGCGCCGTTGCCGGAAGAGCGCGTTTTGTATCCGAAGACTGGACATTTGCCCGTTGTGCCCCGCAAGTTGGGCAACTGGGAGAAACAGTATCGAACGTCCACTTTGGTTGACCTAATGAGCGGAACCCACCACGAGACGCCAGTGGTGTTGCTTGGCTCCGGAATGACAGCCCTAGGGGTCATTCGGTGTCTGGGGCGCCGGGGGATCACCGTCTACTCAGTTGAGGAGTCCGTTCCGTTCGTGCGCCGGTCTCGGTGGTTTCGGTTCGCCCCACGACTCCCCGGCGCCCCGGACCCGAGGGTGGATCTATCTGGCTACCTAGAAGGCTTGCCGCTGGAACGTGCGGTCCTTGTTGCCACCGCAGATTCTTGGGTACGGCGAGCAGCGGGTTTGGAACCGGAGCTCCAGAAGCGTTTTCCGTCCACGGTTTCACCATTGGCGGCCCAGGCTCGTCTGATGGACAAGTGGGCACTGGCAGGCTCCCTCCGCGCGACAGCCGTTCCCCATCCGAGGACCGATAGGGTCGTAGAGCCTTCAGATCTTGATGGCCTGCCCGAATCGGTCTTTGCTGGGGCCTTTCTCAAGCCGACCGACTCCGAGGCGTTCCTCGGTCGATTCTCGGTCAAGGCCTTCAACATTCGATCGCGAGCGGAGGCGGTGCAGCGGCTGAACGATCTTGAGGGGACAGGGATTCCGATGCTGCTCCAGGAGTACATACCTGGGCCGCCAAGCAATCACCTGTTCATTGACGGGTTCATCGATCACGCTGGACGGACGCTCGCTCGCCTTGCGCGTCAGCGGTTACGCATGTTCCCAGGGGATTTTGGCAATAGCACCTACTTGAAGAGTATTCCTGCGTGCGACGTTGCCGACGCGGTCCAATCACTCGACCGGCTTCTGGCACGTGTAGAGTACCGGGGAGTGTTCAGCGCCGAGTTCAAGCTCGATGAGCGAGATGGCCAGTTCAAGATTCTCGAGGTTAATGTCCGGCCATGGTGGTATGTCGAGTTCGCTGCTCGGTGCGGCGTCGACGTGTGCTACCTCGCCTATCTGGATGCCCTGGGTTACGAAACTGTCCCGATTGTTGACTATAAGGTGGATATGCACCTCCTCTATCCGTACAACGACTATTTCAGCTACCGAGCGCTCCACCGCAAGGGGGAGATATCCTTCGTGGGATGGCTCCGGACGTGGCCGGGCTCGGCTCAGCCTGTCTTTCAATGGGACGATCCGATGCCAGCTGTCGCGGAGTTGTACCAGTTCTTCCTGAATCGCTTTAGGGAGCGCCGACAGTATAGCGGGCCGGAGCGGAGGCGGTTTCCGCGGTCCGGGTAGGACTCGCGCGGCTGCTCTCCCCAGCATTCGAGGCATAGCGTGAAAGCCCCGCTCATCGTGCGCGAGCTCGCCCCGTCAGAATTTGATCGCTGGGATCGGCTGGTGGCGGAGGCGCCCGAAGGCAGCATCTACAATACTGCCCCGTACCTCGGTGCACTCTGTGAATCCACCGGCGCCGACTTCCGAATTCTCTCGGCCGCAAAGGGTGACGAGCTTCAGGGAGGCGTCGCGCTCTACGAGCAGCCGTCGCGCTGGGGAACGATCGTGTCGCCTCGACTGCTGTTGTACTACAACGGTTTGGTGACCCGGCCGGATGCATCACAGTATCCCTCGGTTCGTGCCCGCCGCCGAATGGAAATACAGCAAGCCCTGGAAACAGCCCTTAGCAGACAAGGGTATGTGCGGCTGTGTCTCAAATCGTGCAGTCCTCTCCGCGATGTCAGGGTGTTTCAGCAGCGCGGATGGAGGGTTGTTCCGACCTATACGTACGTTGTGCCGCTCACCGATCTCAAGGCACTCTGGCAACGTATGGAGCAGAATCTCCGCCGCCTGGTAACGCGATGTGAGACCCAAGGGCTTACCGTGTCGGACGACGACGACTTCGAAAGCCTCTTCCGAATGCACTTCGACGTTCACCGGAGAAAAGGAGCGCCGCTCTACCTTCCAAAGGCGGAGTTCGAGCGGTACTTCAAACAGCTGAAGGCCGCGGGTCTCTGCCGCCTCTATCAGGCGCGCCTGCCTGATGGCCGGTCGATCTCGGCACAGCTGGTCCTAACCGGCTCCCATGCGGTCTCCCACACGGTGTGCGCGGCGAGTGACGGCGAGTTCCTCTCCATGGGAGCGAGTGCCTACCTTCGATGGAAGGCGTTCGAGGCGCTCGCCGGTCTCGGCCACTCGGCCAACGATCTGACCGATGCGGCGCTCAACCCCGTCAGCCGCTTCAAGAGCCAACTGGGGGCAGACTTGCATCTATGCCTCCAGATCGCTCATCGTGACGAAATGGGTATTCGACTCCGCGATGCCTTCAGACGTGCCGTTCACGTGGCCGGGAACGTTCGGCGGATCCTGGCCCGCCCCCCTAACCGCACGCGTACTCCATGACCGGCTACGATCTGCTCTGTCGAACGCTCGAAACGCTCGGTATCGACCGCGTGTTCGGGCTGCCTGGAAGCCAAAACGTCCCGTTCTTCGAGGCGCTGCGCCGCTCAAACGTGAGAGTCGTGGTACCCGCGCACGAACTCGGCGCCGCGTTCATGGCCATTGGTGCCAGTCGGGCTTCGGGCAAAGTGAGCGCTCTCACGACTATTCCTGGTCCGGGCTTTACCTATGCGATCACCGGGCTGGCTGAGGCACGACTGGATTCGGTACCGTTACTCCATATCGTGCAACGGCCCGCGACTGAGCCCGGGAATCGATTTCAGCTCCAGACCCTCGATCAGGCCGCTATCGCTGGGCCGGTGGTGAAACAGGTACTCCGAATCGATGGGCCATCTGAGGTTGCCACGGTGATAGCCAAGGCCCACGAACTCGCCTTGCGGGGCGAGCCCGGACCGGTTTTGGTCGAGGTCGACTCGCTCACGCTTTCGGCCGAGGTCACAGGGCCAAGCCTGGGCGTGCCGTCGCAGTCCCAGGCTCTCCCGGAGTGCTCCGCCCAGGAGCTGAGTTCCGTACTGGGGCTCGTGGCAGGGTCGCACCGGCCGATGCTCCTGGTGGGGCAGGGAGGGAACGCGGCGGCGGCGGATGTCCAGCTCCTGGCCGAGCGGCTCTCGTGCCCGGTGCTCACCAGCACGTCGGGCCGCGGCATCATGGCGGAGGACCACCCTCTTGTCATTCCCTCCGATCTGTGCGACGTGCGTGATGTGAACGCGCTCGTCGCCGAAAGCGACCTGGTCTTGGCGCTTGGGATCAAGTTCTCCCACAACGGCGCCCGCGGGTTTCGGCTTCGAATCCCACCGGCTCGGCTGGTGCACGTTGACGCGGCCCTCGAGGTACTCGGTGTGAACTATCCAGCCAACCTTGCTATCCACAGCGATGTGTCGCCCTTCGTGTCGACGCTGCTAAAGGGGTTATCGCCGGAAGGGTCCTGCGGCTCAACCTGGAGCCACGAGGAGGTTGCCGCTTGGCGGCGGCGAGTGAGGTCGAACGCCCCACATCGCGCCGAGCCGGAGATGGCCGGAGTTGATCCGCCAACCCCAGCGAAGTTCTTCGAGCTGATACGAGAGGTGTTACCACGTGACGCCTGCCTCGTGACCGACTCCGGCTGGCATCAGATGCTTGCTCGCCGTCATTACCCGGTTCTTGCGCCGGGTGGTCTCATGGTGCCCACGAATCTCCAGTCCATGGGCTTTGGGCTGCCTGCTGCCATCGGCGCCAAGCTGGCGACCCCGGACCGATCCGTGGCGGTGGTCACGGGTGACGGAGGGGTCCTCATGTCGGGAATGGACTTGGTTACGGCGGTCCGTGAGAGGATCAGTCTCCCGGTGCTCGTGCTCAACGACGGCCAGTACGGTCTCATCCGGATTCAGCAGTTGCGAGACTTCGGGCGTCCCCATGGAGTTGACTGCAGCGGACTCGATTTCCAGGCGTTTGCCGCCGCCTCGGGTGCACGATATGTCTCAGCGGGCGAAGACATCCGAGCCGCGCTCCGTACAGCCCTTAACGCCGACGGACCGACGCTCATCGAGGTGGCGGTTGGCGATTCCCAAGCGATTCGACGGGCCCGGGTTGAGGGCCTGGTCCGATCGACCGGAAGGCGCCTCGGAGGTGGGCGACTGCGCAATTGGTTGCGCGGGACACGATAAATGCTCGCGCGGCGCGCACGGTTGTTGCGTCCTCGACCCTGGATTCCCCGCCTACGCTTCCCTAAGCCAGTTCTCAGGGAGCAAAGCACATCCGGAGGAGTGTTTGGCCACGTTACTACTTGCAGCAGGGCCATTGAATTGGTTCAGGGATCAACGCCACCGTGACCGTTGGGTCTTCGCTGCGGCGGCCGTGCTCCTCCTGCTGTACATCTACCTCACCTGGCAGCTTCGGATCCCCGCCGTAACGACGGGGAACGATGATGCTCGGTATCTCCATCTCGCCCGTTCCGTTGCTGGGTTCCACTACCGCGAGCTCTGGGT
>JABDII010000345.1 GCA_013003805.1 Gemmatimonadales bacterium | reverse complement strand
GCCCCTCGCTCCCACGCCACCTCCGCCAGGCGATGCCCCATCTTTCCGCTCGAGCGGTTGCTCAGGAAGCGGATCGGGTCGATGGCCTCTCGCGTTGGCCCAGACGTAATCACCACGCGTGCTCCGGCAAGCGGGCCCGATCGTGCCAAGAGGCGCACGGCGTGCGCCAGGATGACGTCGGGCTCACTCATCCGCCCGGGCTCCGCCGACGGGCCCTCTGCGAGCGGACCGATGTCGGGCCCCACGATGGCGATGCCGCGTGATCGCAACGTCTCGAGATTGGCCTGCGTGGCCGGGTGGGCAAACATCGCGTCATTCATTGCCGGCGCCAGAAGCACCGGCACCGTGGCCGCGACGAGGATCGTCGTGAGAAGATCGTCGGCCAGCCCCTGCGCAGCGCGGGCAATCACGTGCGCGGTGGCCGGTGCGATGACGATGAGTTCGGAGCCCTGAGCCAATCGCACATGATCGAGCGCGTGGCCCGGCTCCCAGATGGAGCGGAGGACCGGTTGGTGAGTGAGGGCTTCAAACGTGGCGGGGCCGACGAACTCACTCGCCCCACGGGTCATGACGGTGGTGACCAGCGCTCCGCGGTCCGCCATTGCTCGCGCGAGAGAGCAGCTCTTATAGCTGGCAATCCCACCCGAGACGCCGAGGAGAACGCGGCGCCCCTCCAGCACCGCTACGCCTCGGAGCGGCGGCGGCGGACCAACTTGTAGGACAGCTCCTGCTGGGCCAACGCCTCGAGCGCGGTGGTGGTCAGCTTTTCCTCGCGCTCCGCTAGGTGATCCCTGGGGAACTCATTCAGATAGCGAGCGAAGCGCGAGGCGACCAGCACACCGAGGTACTTGTTGCCGTCGGCGGCCATCGCCGCTTCGATCGGGGTATAAATCTTCATTCACTGTGCTCCTTGTGTGCTACGTGTTCACGGAGGCTCGCTACTTCCGCCGTGAGGTCGCGGCGGAACGCTTCAATCATCTCGGAAAGCCCGGCATGGCGCCCGACGCGACGCCGCTCGGCCTCGACGATCGCTTCAACTTGCGCCACGGCGTGCTCCAAAGTGTCGTTGAGCACGACATAATCGTACTCGCGTGCGGCTTCGATCTCTTTGGCCGCCGTCGAGAGACGGCCCATGACCACCTGTTGATCGTCCGTGTCACGTGCCCTGAGACGCTCCGTGAGCACGGCGGCCGACGGCGGCAGGATGAAGATGAGGACGGCATCGGGTTTTCGCTGGCGAACCTGCCGTCCACCCTCGATCTCGATGTCGAGCACCGCGTGGCGGCCGGCGTCCATGATGTCACGGACCTCGCTCATGAGCGTGCCGTAGAGGTTGCCCTCGTACGACGCCATTTCGAGAAACTCACCCACGTCACGACGACGCTCAAATTCCTCACGGGTCAAGAAATAGTAGTCGACCCCGTCGCGCTCCCCCGGCCGCATGGGACGCGTGGTGGCGGAGACCGAAAACGCCATGTCGGAGCGCCGCTCAATCAATCGTCGCGCGATCGTCGTCTTCCCACCGCCCGATGGCGAGGAGAGGACGATGAGGAATCCGGTCACTGCAAATTCTCGAGCTGTTCGCGGAACTTCTCGAGATCGCCCTTCAGCTCGATGACTCGCGCCGCGATCTCGGAATCGTTCGCCTTGGAGCCGATCGTATTGACCTCGCGCCCCAGCTCCTGAGCCAGAAAACCTAACCGCTTGCCTACGGACGGACTCGCCTCGAGGGTCTCCCGGCACGCCGCAAGGTGAGCCTTGAGTCGTACCAGTTCCTCGGTTACGTCGAGCTTGTCGGCGAGGATCGCCAACTCCTGAGCCAGTCGATTCTCATCCACCTGGCGGTCGTCCAGCAATTCAACAACCGCAGCGCTCAGCCGATCACGTTCGCGGGCAAGCCGTTCCGGAGCTCGGCTGGCCACGGCCTCGGCGTGCTCGGCCATCCGGTCGAGCCGATGCCGCAACTCGGCCACCAACACCTCGCCCTCGCGTCGGCGCATCGCCTGACACTCGGCGACGGCCTCGAGCACCACCGGCTCAACCTCGTCCCAGGCGACTGCCGGCTCTGCCCCGAGCAGCCCCAGCACCTCCGGCTGACGGGCGACCAGCCCGACATCGACCTCACCGCCGATCCCCAGTGCCGTCTGGAGTTCGCGCAGATGTGCTACGACTTCGCGGGCACGCTCCACATTGAGGTAGAGCGCCCCATCCCCCGCCGTTGGCGGCGTGGCCCACCGCATCGAGACCGCCACGTGACCGCGCTCGAAATCGCGGCGCAGGCGTTCACGCATGTTGGGCTCGAGCGCCGCCAGGTTCGCGGGGACTTTGAGGGCCAGATTGAAGAATCGATGGTTGACGGTGCGTATCTCCACCCGGAGCCGCCCTCCCGCAACTGATCCTTCGCCTGCCCCAAAACCCGTCATGCTAAACGGCACGCGCCTCGCCTCCGGCTGGGATAAAGCCTTGAAAGCTACGCCCCTGGGCTGTTCCACGGTAGGGGTCCCGCGCCCGCGAGGCCCGGCCGTGGTTTCCAGCCAGCGGGGGCGTGACTGGGGGAAATCAGTTCAAGAAGTCCCAGCGCACGCCGAAGGTGGTGTTGAATGTCGGCATGGTGAAGCCTGGGACGTACGCCCCATTGATACCCTGGAGATTGTACCGGTCGTAGAAGATGCGCAGTCGCCCGAATTCCAATTGGGCCAGACCCCGGAGGAACGTTGCCCCTGGGTGGGCAATGGGCGCCCCGGTCACGTCGCGCCCCAGCACCCCGGCTCCCCAACGCTCTACGCTCAGCTCGAGCTTCAGATCGAAGATGCCGCTGGGGAACTTCCGCAGAAAACCCGACCGAATGGTCGCTCGCCCCACCATATGCTCCGGCGGTTGCCCATCGAGCGACGAGCCGTTCAGGACATCGCTGTACCAACCCGAAAGCGTCAGCCACGACGCAGGAGACACTCGGAGGGCCAGCGTGAGCCAATCGGTATCCGGGCTCGAGCCGAGCGAAGGCACCGTGAGGAATGGCTGGAACGAACGTGGCTGGAAGGCCGCCGTGCGCGAGACGGCGACCTCGACGCCGAGGCGGCGGTCCTGCCAACCGGCTGCCACGCGAACATCACGAAGGTCCTGTGCCGAGTCCGCGTCGATGGCTGGAGCGTGAACGACGCTGCCGAGTCGCGCGGTACCGGAGAGAACGAGGCCGAAGGGCAGCTCGAGTCCGGCCCCAAGGCCGACCCAGGTGCTCGAACGGTCCTCGTCATGGCGTCCGTGGTGCCCTTCCACGTGGAAGACGAGCCCGTCCAGTGGTGACCAGCCCGCTTCCGTGCCCAGATCGAGTGCGGTCCAGCGTGAGGCGCCAAACACGGATCCACGGAGCGAAAGAGTCGGCGCCCGATACCCAACGGCGACCCCGTAGCGGTTTATCGTCTGTTCGACACCGCTCCCACTCCAGCTCGTCCGTCCGTAGAGGAGGTCGACGCGCAACGGACGATCCTCCGGCCCGCGCTCGGTAAACAGGCGCACCTGATAGTCGTTTCGGTTTCCCTCGAGCGGCGCTCCGATGGAGTCCGTGGACCCACTGCCAAGGAACGCATCTCGCTTGGGCTCGGTGCGGAGCAGCTGCGCCTGGGCGCCGAACGCGCGGGACTTGAGGTAGCCGACTTGAATCCAGTATTGGGTGTGCTCGTGATCGCTGGCGAACCCGCTGGCGGTGGGGGCGCTCAGAAAATCCGCGCCGAGGGAGAACCCCATACCCGAACGAAAGCGGCGCTGGAGCGCGCCGTCGTACCGCGCTACGTCGTCGTCCCCGGTGCCCACCCCAATGCGGGATCGTGCCGCGATCCGGTCATGTCGCCTGGTAAACAGGCGCACCCGCAACATGCCCGGCCACCGCTCCACCTCGATTCGCTCCAACAAGCTCAGGGCCATTAACACCGGATCGACCGTCACACTGTCCTGACCAATCGCGGTAAGCGGCAACCCATCGAGGAAGTATTCAACCGACGTACCACCTCTGGCGCGATAATTGGGCAACTCCGGGCGCCCAATCCACCCGCCCCGCCACAGGAAGACGCCGGGAACCTGGGCGAGGATGTCACCCAGCGTTTGCGCGTCGGCCCACTCGAGGGAATCGCGAGTGAATACGATACGGTTCCCCGGCGTCCTAACGCCTTCCGTGCCGATGAGGGGGAACACGGCGGCGCGCTCAGCCTCGAGTTCTTGCGCCTCGAGAAATCGCGCCGTCAAGTCGACCGTGTCTTGGGGAACAGAGTCACGAGGGAGGCTGTCGGGAACTTGGGCGGGCAGACTAGGCGGGAGGAAACCGAAGGCCATCAGCGCGAACAGCCAGCCGAGCGTCCTCACAGTTGACCGCTTCGCCTAAGGCTTCCGGGAGAGCACAAAGTCGCTGAC
>JABDII010000330.1 GCA_013003805.1 Gemmatimonadales bacterium | reverse complement strand
GCAGCGGTGAGCCCGCTGGCTCGACGCGCGGACCGCTGATCGGTGTCGGTGCCGGTGTGGGTCTCGGATTCGACATTCTGTGGATCGAACTGGCCCGGGGGGTCAGACAGGGCGGAATCTGGGAGCTCGTGGTTCGGGTGCGGCGCGAGTTTTGGGCCTGGCTGTGAACGTCGGTGCGGACGCCTCTAAAAGCCGGCCATGACGGCGTGGGTCGGATTCATGACCAAGATGAGGGCCTTCTCGCCCAAGTTCGTGCCGTCCTTCTTCAGCGTGAGGGTCAGGCGGTGCACCAGCTCACCCAGCACCGCGCCGGTGGTCGGCGTTATGATGAGGTCCTGAATACTGGGTTGCTCCGCCATCGCCTCGAATACGTATTCCCACATCCCCGACATGAAGGCGCTGAAGAAGAACGACTGCACGGGCGTCGCTCCCTGGGATCTCACCGTGTTGTAGTAGACGTTCCCGCCGTAGGGATGCCCGACGTAGTTGTGGAACCAGTGGTCGTCGTCCATGATCGGTGGCGAAGTCCAGGCCCGCTGGAGATTGTTGAGCCCGTCCTGGATGAAGTCGTCGTGCCAGCCCGTCCAGTCTTTGGGCATCGCCATGGTCACGGCCAGAATTGAGAGCTCCACCGAAGTGATGAAAGTCCATCCCTTCAAGAACTGCTTGCCATAAGCGGAGCGGACGAGCGAGCTCGCTTCCACCGTAACGAGCGGCCTGTACGCTTCTGGGGGGATCGGCACGCTCAGCCGGGCGGGTGGCTCGAAGATGTAGTGCCTCCGAGCAAATGTAATGTCCGGCGCCGGGGAGGCCGCAGGCGCGTCCAGGTAGGCCAGCAGTTCGGAGGGTTGCGGGAAAGCCAGCCTGGGTGCGGGGCCGGCCAGTGGCAACGGCGCCAGGCCGTGGTGTCGGCCCCACGCGCCGTCATGCGACCAATACTCCAGAGCCTCTGTGATGGGGGCGAAAGCGCTCGGAGCCATCGCCCAGCCGTCTGGTGCCGGTGCCTGGGCGGATGCGGACGTCCACACAGCCTGCATTAGCAGCGCCAAGACTGCCAATGTCGTCGGCTTCCCAACTGTCATCTTCGGCTCCCGGTCTCGCGGCCGTGGCTTCGCGCTTGGCCTCCGGTCGGATCCTGGCCTCTACTATCGGCAGTGCCGCTCCAGGCCGCAAGCCTCGAGGCCAAGCGGCGATCCGAGTCGCCGGTCGGGCCGCTCAAGCCGTCTTGGTCTCGTACCAGTTGCGACCGCTACCCATGTCCACGGCGATGGGAACGTCGAGCGTCAAAGCGCCCTCCATTTCCCTCTTCACCAAAGCCGTGACCTCGTCCAGCGCGCCTGGTTGGACCTCGAAGAGTAGCTCGTCGTGCACCTGCAGAATCATCGAGGCGTGTCGCTCGCGCCGCTCGAGCTCCCGGTGGATCTTGATCATCGCCAGCTTGATGAGATCTGCGGCGGTGCCCTGGATTGGAGAGTTCGTTGCCACGCGCTCTCCGAACCCCCGTATGTTCGGGTTCTTAGCGTTGAGCTCCGGAATGTATCGCCTGCGACCGAACAGAGTCTCGACGTAGCCCTGGTCGCGGGCGACGTCGACTTGCCTGTCCAGGTACTCTCGGATCGCGGGGAAACGCGTGAAATAGTTTTCGATGAACTCGCGGGCTGCCGCTATCCCAATGCCCAGTTGCCGGCCGAGCGCGAAGGGCCCCTGTCCGTATATCGTGGCGAAGTTGACCGTCTTTGCCTGAGCGCGCATCGCCGGCGTCACGGCGGACGCATCGACACCGAAGATCAGCGCGGCAGTTTCTCGATGAACGTCGCGGCCGGCGTTGAAGGCCTCGACGAAGGCCGGGTCGCCGGCCAGATGAGCGAGGATCCTGAGCTCGATCTGCGAGTAGTCGGCCCCCATCAGCAGCAATCCCTGTCCCGGCACGAACCCTTTCCTGATCTCGGCACCGAGTGCGGTGCGGATGGGGATGTTCTGAAGGTTGGGGTCGGAGCTGGAG
>JABDII010000278.1 GCA_013003805.1 Gemmatimonadales bacterium | reverse complement strand
CTGGTTGCTTGATCGGTTCGTGGCCGATGCTCTCGGGGCCGCGATTCCGTGATGCCAGCGCTGCCAGGTCCTTGAAAAAGCGGCAATGTGAGGAATCCCTGAGATCTCCGTGAGGATCTGTCGGCCAGCCGCGTGCTGGGCGTATCTTAGCCCCGGAGGAGTCCAACCACGGATGTTCTGAAGCTGACGTGAACGGATAGAAGCGAGGCGACGATGAGAGGCCGTACCCTAGTTCTCCTGATCGCTCCACTCATGCTGGCCTGCACCGACAGCCTCCAGCGCGAAGTGGATACCTACTTGACCGAATATGCCGAGACCATGCAGGCGCTCGCCTACGAGTCCGACAAGGCGGAGTGGATCTCAAACACGCGCATCGTCGAGGGCGATACCACCAACGCCGTGCGCACCAAGCGGGCCAACGAGGCGCTGGCGGCGTACGTGGGCAGCGTCGAGAATATCGAGCGAATTCGGGGATTCCTGGGCCAGCGCGACCGGCTGACCACACTTCAGGTGCGCCAGCTCGAGGCCATGCTGTTCGAGGCCGCCGACAAGCCGGGCACGGTTCCGGAATTGGTCGCCCAACGGATCGCCGCCGAAACGGAGCAGGTGGAACGGCTCTACGGCTACGAGTTCACCCTGGACGGCCAACCCCTGACAGCGAATCGGATCGATGCCCTACTCAGGGAATCGACCAACCTTCCAGAGCGGCGTGCGGTCTGGGAGGCGTCCAAGCAAGTCGGGCCGGCGCTCAAGACGGGATTGGTCAACCTGCAGCAACTCCGGAACGAGACCGTTCAGGCGTTGGGATACTCCGACTTCTTCAGTTACCAGGTCTCCGAGTACGACATGACCACGGCGGAGATGCTGGCGATGACCCAGAAGCTGGTCGAGCAGATCCGGCCGCTCTACCGCGAGATCCACACCTGGGCCCGCTACGAGCTGGCCGATCGATATGGCGTGCCGGTGCCCGATCTCCTCCCGGCCCACTGGCTGCCGAACCGCTGGTCCCAGGATTGGACCGCACTGGTGAGCGTCGAGGGGCTGAACGTGGGAGCGGCGCTGGGCGAGAAGTCGGCGGAGTGGATCGTCCAACAAGGGGAGGAGTTCTACCAGAGCCTGGGTTTTGCTGCCCTGCCCCCGAGTTTCTATGAGGAATCCTCACTCTACCCGCTGCCACCGGACGCCACATACAAGAAGAACTCGCACGCCTCCGCGTGGCACCTCGATTTGGACACCGATGTGCGTTCACTCATGAGCGTCGAGCCCAATCCCTACTGGTGGGAGACTACGCTGCACGAGCTGGGACACATCTACTACTACATCAGCTACTCTCGGCCCGAAGTGCCGATCGTGCTGCGGGGCGGCGCCAACCGCGCCTATCACGAAGGGATCGGCAGCCTAATCGGGTTGGCGTCGATGCAGCGGCAGTTCCTGGTGAACCGCGGGCTGGTGCCGGCCGATGCCCAAGTCGATAAAATTGCGCAGCTCCTATTCGAGGCCATGAACTATGTGGTCTTCATCCCGTGGTCGGCCGGGGTGATGACTCAATTCGAGCACGCGCTCTATGCCGAGAACCTCGCGCCGGATGCATTCAACCGCCGGTGGTGGGACCTGGTGGAGCGGTACCAGGGCGTGGCGCCGCCGGAGCCACGGGGCGAGGAGCACGCCGACGCCCTCACCAAGACCCACATCAACAACGACGCGGCCCAGTACTACGACTACGCGCTGTCCTATGCGCTGCTCTTCCAGTTGCACGATCACATCGCGCGGAACATCCTCCAGCAAGATCCCCACGACACCGATTATTGGGGCAGTCAGGAAGTCGGTGCCTTCCTCGAGAGTGTGATGGCGCCTGGGGCGAGCCGGCCGTGGCGCGAGGTACTTCGGGAGACCACCGGCCGTGAGCTGGATGCGCAGGCGATGGTGGATTACTTCCAGCCCCTCCACGGGTGGTTGGTGGAGCAGAATGAGGGCCGCGAGCACACCTTGCCGGAGCTTGGCTAGGGCAGAAACTGTCACTTCGGTCGTTCCGTAGGTCGGTCGGACGAACTCAGGAGGGACGCCGTGGACGCTGATCTGGTATGGGCCGTAAGCATGGGTGTCGCCTTTGTCAGCTGGGGCGCCATGACGTTAGCCGGGTGGGCGTACTGGGTCCGCAAGAAGACCAGCATGCCCGCGGCTGGGGTGACGCCGGAGCTGGAGGACGCCATCCGGGACGAGGTCGATCGCGCGCTGGCAACTCGCGACGGCGAGCTGGCCGAACTCCACGAGCGCATCGATTTCGCCGAGCGGGTGCTCGGCCAGCTGGGGCCGGGTGAAGGAGGCAGGGAAGAACCCAAGTGAGCTGAGAGGAGCCAGGACTGTGGACATGGATCTCGTGGTGGTCTTCGGGAGCGTGATTGTCATGGTGACCATCTTGGGCGGCATGACGTTATCGGGCGTGCGCTACTGGGTCCGCGCGAAGGCCAAGCTGCCTGCGGACGAGGTGACGCCGGCGCTGCAGGACGCCATCCACGACGAGATCGATCGCGCGCTGGCGGCCCGAGACAGCGAGCTGGCGGAGATCCACGAGCGCCTCGATTTTGCCGAGCGGCTGCTCAGCCGGCCGGGGCCGGGCGGTGGAGATAAAGCAGAACCCAAATGAGCGAAGAGGAGCTGACCATGATGCGAAGCTCGCCCGCGCTACTGTTCGCCGGCCTGCTCGCCGCCGGCTGCGCCACATCCACTGCGGAGCCCGGAGCCCAACCCGCGCCCGAAGCCGAACCGGCCGCCGAGCCGTTCGCCTCCACCTACACGCCGCTTCCGTCGCGCCCCACCCTCATTCGTAACGCCACCGTGCTCACGGCCGCCGGGCCGCGGCTGGAGAATGCGTCGGTCCTCTTGGTGGAGGGGAAGATCGTCGCGGTGGGGCAGAGCGTGACCGCTCCGGCCGACGCCCTCGTCGTCGATGGCGCCGGGAAGTGGGTCACACCCGGTTTGATCGACAGCCACTCGCATCTGGGCGTCTATCCCACCCCCGGTGGTAGTGCGGTGTCAGACGGCAACGAAGCTACAAGCCCAAACACCGCACAGGTCTGGGCCGAGCACTCGGTGTGGCCCCAGGATCACCAGTTCGAGTTGGCTCGCGCCGGTGGCGTGACCGCCATGCAGATCCTGCCGGGATCGGCCAATCTCTTCGGCGGTCGCGGAGTGACGCTCAAGAACGTCCCGGCCCGAACGGTGCAGGGCATGAAGTTCCCGGGCGCCCCGCATGGGCTCAAGATGGCGTGCGGCGAGAATCCCAAACGAGTCTATGGCCGGCGGAACAGCTCACCCTCCACCCGCATGGGCAACGTGGCCGGCTACCGTGCCGCGTGGATCGGTGCGGCGAAGTACCGCGACAAGTGGAAACGCTGGCGCGCGAAGGGGGGGGGAGCCGACTCGACCGAAATGCCCGATCGCGACCTCAAGCTCGAGACCCTCGCGGGAGTGCTCGAAGGCGACATCCTGGTGCACAATCACTGCTACCGCGCCGACGAGATGGCGGTGATGATCGATATCGCCAAGGAGTTCGGCTACCGCATTGCCTCGTTCCACCACGGGGTGGAAGCGTACAAGGTGCGGGACCTCCTGGCGGCGGAAGGAATCTGCGGCAGCCTCTGGGCCGATTGGTGGGGCTTCAAGCTCGAGGCCTACGACGGCATCAAGGAAAACCTCGCCTTGGTGGATGAAGCCGGCGCATGCGCCATCGTGCACTCCGATTCGCCGTCGGGAATCCAACGGCTGAACCAAGAGGCGGCCAAGGCCATGACCGCCGGCCGCGCTGCGGGGATCGATGTGATCTACGAGAAGGCGATTCGCTGGATCACCCTCAATCCAGCCAAGGCGATCGGCATCGACGACGTGACGGGGTCGCTCGAGCCCGGCAAGAACGCCGACGTCGTCATCTGGACTGGCGATCCGTTCAGCGTCTACTCCAAAGCCGAGAAGGTATACCTCGATGGCGCCCTGCTGTACGACCTGAACGACCCGTCAACCCATCGCAAGAGCGACTTCTTCCTGGGGCAGCCGGTCGGGGGGATGACGCAATGAGACAGGCGACCAAACAACGCGCTGGGCGGGCCGTTTCGCTCTCAACCGCGACATGCGCCGCCCTCCTGTTGACCACCGCGCATCCCTCGTTGCTCGACGCGCAGGCGATTGCCATCACCAACGCACGGATTCACCCGATCGCGGGCCCAGTCATTCCACAGGGCACCGTCGTCATCGAAGACGGACGCATTGCGGCGGTTGGACCCAACGTGGCCGTGCCCGACGGCGCTCGGGTGATCGATGCGAGCGGGAAGGTGGTGACCCCCGGGTTCCTCGACAATGCGTCCACGCTGGGATTGGTCGAGATAGGCGCCGTGCCCGGCACCAATGACATGTCCACCTCCGACGATGCGATAACAGCAGCCTTCACCGTGGTCGACGCGATCAACCCGCTCTCGACCCTGATCCCGGTCACCCGGGTGGAGGGGATTACCCGCGCCGTGGTGCAGCCCCGAAACGGCTCCTCGCTCATCGCCGGAACCGGAGCGCTGATCGACCTCGGTGGCGATCGGGTCACCGCGATGCTGCATGCCAATCCGACGGCGATGTACGCCGTGTTGGGTGAATCCGGCGCGGGGAGGGCAGGGGGATCACGCGGAGCCGCCGTCCTCCGGCTGAGAGAAGCCCTCGAGGACGCCCGGGACTACGCCTCCAACCGCACGGCCTACGCCGAGAGCCGCCGGAGAGACTACGCCCCGAGCCGCCTCGATCTCGAGGCGCTGGTGCCGGTGGTTGAGGGCGAGGTGCCGCTGGCGGTCGGGGTGCACCGAGCCAGCGATATCCTCGCGACCCTCAGGCTCGCTCAGGACTTCGGTCTCCGGCTCATCCTGATGGGTGTGGCGGAAGGCTGGACGGTGGCGGACGACATCGCCGGAGCCGGGGTGCCGGTGGTGCTGGCCCCGATGCAGAACATCCCGCGGTTCGAGCGCCTGGCCAACTCGCACGAGAATGCGGCTCGGCTCGACCAGGCCGGGGTGAACGTCGCGTTCGCCACCTTCGACGCGCACAACTCGCGGAATCTCAAGCAACTGGCCGGAAACGCCGTGGCCTACGGCATGCCGCACGACGCCGCACTCCGGGCGGTCACGGTGAACGGCGCGCGGATCTGGGGCATCGACGACCGCTATGGTACGATCGAGGTGGGCCGGGACGCGGACGTGGTGGTCTGGTCCGGCGATCCGTTCGAGCTCTCGACCACCGTCGAGAACGTGTTCATTCGCGGCCGCGAGATGTCGAAGGAGACCCGCCAGCGGGAGCTGCTGGAGCGCTACCGCAGTCTGCCCACGCGTCCTTAGCGGGGGGGCGGGGGCCTTCAGGCAGCCTTCATCGCTCCTTCAAGCGCGACACGTAGCTTCGAAAACAGAAGCGTTTTCGTGTTGCACCGACCGGAGGCTATGATGCTCTGGCTCCTGCTGATTCCCGGCCTCATTGTGGCTGCGATCCTGACTCCGTGGCTCATCGGGGAGCGCGGCCACCTGATGCTCCCGTCCACCCGGGCGGCGCTCGCGTCGCGTGGAGCCAGCCGGCGGGGCGGTGTCTTGAACGCGCTGCACGGCTACGTGTACGGCCGGTGGTGCTACCAGTACATCAGCTTCTTCGTCCACCGGGTGGCGCCGTGGATGGGGCCCAAGTTCAAGCGTACGTGGGCCGAGCACTATCACGGCAAAGTCCTGCCCACGAACCTCGCCTGCGAGATCATCCGGCTGGATCACGACATCAAACGCACCGATCTGGAGCACATCGTCCCGTATTCGACCGCGCGGGACATCGTGCTCACCAGCTCGCCCGGGGTGACCCTGCTCGACTGCCCCTGCCGGGCCGCGCGGGAGGAGCCCTGCCGGCCGACGCAGGTGTGCATGCTGGTTGGAGGGGGCGACTGGGTGCTGGAGCATCATCCCGGCCGGGCCCGCCGGGCCACACAGCGCGAGGCGCTGGAGCTGCTCCAGGCCGAGCACGAGCGGGGCCACATCCACACCGCCTACTTCAAGGA
>JABDII010000275.1 GCA_013003805.1 Gemmatimonadales bacterium | reverse complement strand
ACCCAGGGTCACGCGCGGCAGGGTATCGACTGCGGCAACCTGGACCGCCAGGAGGAGACTGAGGAGCATTACGCTTCGACCGTCTGCGCGAGGGACGGCGTCTCGGTCCGCCGGCTCAACTTGGCTTGAAGCGCGTCCAGCAAGACATAAACCACCGGCACGAGGAACAGCGTCAGGACGGTCGAGACAAGGACCCCGCCGACGATCACCAGTCCAAGCGGGATCCTGCTCTCAGAGCCGGCGCTTAGTCCAAGGGCGATCGGGCTCGCACCGGCGATCGTCGCCACCGAGGTCATGAGGATCGGACGGAGCCGAATCCGCCCCGCCTCGAGTACCGCTTCGATGGAGGCCAATCCTTTGGCCTTGAGCTGGTTGGCGTATTCGACCAACAAGATCGAGTTCTTCGACGCCAGTCCGATGAGCAGGATCATTCCAATTTGACTATACAGGTTGAGCGTGGACTTCATCACGAAGAGAGTGACCAGTGCTCCGCTCACCGCGAGGGGCACCGCCATCAGCACCGTGAAAGGATGGATCAGCGATTCGAACTGCGCCGCCAACACCATGTACACCACGATGAGCGCGAGGACAAACGCGAAGTACAAGGCCGTCCCGCTGTCCTCGAGTTCCCGCGATTCCCCGGCGAGAGAGTTGGAGCTCCCCGGCGGGAGCACCTCGGCAGCCGCGGCGCGGAGCGAATCGATCGCCTCTCCCAGGACCAACTCGGGCGTGAGACTCGCATCCAGGGTGTAGGACCGCACGCGATTGTAGTGGAGCAGGGCTGACGGGCCGATATCCTCTGCGACGGTCGCCACCTGATCGAGATTGATCAGCCCACCCTCCCGCCCGCGGACGTACAACCCGCTCATGTCACTCGGGGTAGCCCGCTCCTCGGGGCGCATCTGCACGACAACATCGTAGAGCTTGTTGTCTCGGGTAAAGGTGCTCACCCGCCGGCCACCGAGCATGGTCTCGAGGGTGGCTCCGATCGCCTCCACCGAGACCCCGAGATCTTCGGCCCGGTCTCGTTGATAGCTGACGGTGAGTTCCGGCTTGTTCACCTTGAGATCAATATCGAGGTTGATCAATCCTGGAATAGCCCCCGCCCGTGAACGGAATCTTTCCATGCCGCCGATCAGCGAGTCGAAGTTCGGGTGCTGCACCACAAACTGCACGGGTTTCCCGAACCCCCCGATGGGTGAAGGAGCGAAGGCGAAGGCCTGGACCCCCGGGATGCCGAAGTACTGGGGGAAGAGCTCCCCGATCACGTCTTGCGTGGAGCGATCGCGCTCCGACCAATCGGTGAGCATGCTGAAGACGAGTCCCTGATTGACCGGGACGAAACCGCCCACGATACTGAAATACAGATCGACGTCCTCGGTTTCGGCCAGGATTGCCTCGACCCGGCGTTGATACTGATCGGTGAACTCGACCGTGGAGCCCTCCGGGGCTTGGATAAAGCTCAAGAACCAGCCACGATCCTCGTCGGGGACAAACTCCCGTTCGAGCGCCCGGAAGGTCACGACCGCTACCACGAGGGCGCCAACGGCGCCGCCGATGATGATCCAACGGTGTCGCAGCGCCCAGGCGAGTGCCGTGTTATACCCCGTGGCGAGACCCTCAAACCCGCGCTCAAAAGTCTGAAACACGGGCCCGTGCGACTTGGGTACCCGCAGGATCCTCGCGCACAGCATGGGTGTGAAGCTGAGGGCCACGAAGCTCGAGACGATCACCGCCCCGGCGAGCGCGACGCCGAATTCGTTGAACAACCGGCCAGTCGTGCCTTGGAGGAAAGCAAGTGGAGAAAACACGGCCACCAGGGACACCGTGGTGGCGATCACGGCAAACGCGATCTCGCGCGTCCCGTCCCGTGCTGCCGCCGTGGGATCCTCAACCAGTTCTTCTTGATGGCGGTACGCATTCTCGAGCACGACGATCGCGTCATCCACCACGAGGCCGATCGCCAGAATCAGCGCCAGCAGAGTAAACGTATTGATGGAGAACCCGAGGAAGAACATGACGGCGAATGCCGAAATGATCGACACGGGGATCGCGAGACCGGGAATCAGCGTGGCGCGGACGTTGCGCAGAGCCAGGAAAATAATGATGACGACCAGAATCGCGGCGATCCCCAGCGTCTGCAACGTCTCGCGGATGGAACGCTTCACGTAGGTCGAGGAATCGAATGCCGTCTCGATCTCGACGCCGGGCGGGAGGGCTGCCTCTATCTCGGGCAGGCCCTTGCGAATGTTCTCTGCCACAT
>JABDII010000228.1 GCA_013003805.1 Gemmatimonadales bacterium | reverse complement strand
TCCCGAACCACGATCACGGTTTTCCCCATCTTCCTCCCGAACGTTACCGCGGTGATCACGGCCTCAGGCGCGGTCTTTTGGCCTGGTATGACCTCGAGAAGTGGCATCTTCTCCACCGGCGAGAAGAAGTGCATGCCCAAGATCCGTTCCGGGTGGTTGCTATCCGCCGCGATGTCGGTGATGGGGATGGTGGAGGTATTGGTCGCAAAGATCGCGTCGTCTCTCAGGCTCGTTTCGACCTCAGCGAGCACCTTGCGCTTAACGTCGAGGGCTTCGAACACTGCTTCGATGACGAGATCGGCCTGACCGAACCCACTGTACGTCACGGTGCCCGACAGGAGCGCCTCCAACCGGGCGTGTTCGAACTTGGTGATCCGGCGCCGCTTGAGCCGTTTGTCGAGGAGCGCACGCGCCGTCCGGAGGCCTCCCGCAACGCGTGCCAATTCCGTATCCTTGAGCCGCACTTCGGTGCCAGTCTTAGTCACCGCCGTGCCCGCGATCGCGGCGCCCATGAATCCGGAGCCGATCACGCCGAGGAGTCCGATCGGGCGAGCGGATGCACTGCCGGGTGCGATTCCTTCGTCTTTCTTGAGGGCCGTTGTGGCGAAGAAGATCTGCACCAGCTTGCGGGATACGTCGCCGACCGCAAGCTCTCCAAACTTGGTATGCTCCACACTCAGGCCCGCGGTCATCCCTCGCTCGAGCCCGGTCCGCACCGCCTCGATCGCTGCAAGCGGCGCCGGATACTGCCCCCTGCTCTTCTTTTCCACTTGCCGTCGTGCGCCGGCATAGACGACGCGTCGACCAAGCGGATTCCCATCCAGCATCCACCCCATCACACCTCTAGAGCGACGATGCCGTCGCGCCCCGTCTTCGATTGACCGCCGCGCGGCTTGGATGGCAATGGCATCGAGGATGGCAGGCGGGGTGACCTCGTCCACGATGCCCAGCCGACGCGCCTTGGAGGCTGAGACAGACCGTCCGGTGAGGATCATATCGAGCGCGGCCCGGGCGCCGATCAACCGTGGGAGGCGTTGGCAGCCACCCGCCCCAGGGATGAGCCCGAGTTGGACTTCCGGCAACCCGAGCTGGGTCTTGGGGTCGTCGGTGGCAATGCGGTAGTGGCAGGCCAAGGCAAGTTCGAGCCCGCCGCCCAGACAGGTCCCGTGAATCGCGACGACGATGGGCTTGGGGCTCGAGGCGACCCGATTGATCAGCTCCTGCCCCTCACGGCTCAGTGCCTCGGCCGCTTCCTGCGTCTGGAGGGTGGCGAATTCCTCGATATCCGCTCCGGCGATGAAACTGTCAGGTTTTCCGGAGCGAAGGATGAGCGCCCGGACCCACTCATCGGCCTTGAGTTCAGAGAAGAGTATCTCGAACTCACCGCGCGCCTCTCGGCTGAGCACATTGACCGCTTGATCCGGAAGATCGAAGGTGACGACCGCGATCCCATCGTCGATGGATACCTGAAAGGCCGACATAGTCTTCACGGCTCCGCTAGGTAACTGTTAGGCCAGTTCGAGAACGAGCGCGAACCCCATCCCGCCTTGGGCGCAAATGGAGACGAGGCCAAACTGCGCAGCCCGTCGCTTCATCTCGTTGGCGAGGGTTGTCACCACGCGCGCCCCGGTTGCGCCAAAGGGATGTCCGATGGCGATCGAGCCACCCAACACGTTGGTCTTCTCCCAATCGACTTCCCCGACAGGCGCGCTGCGCCCGACGCGCTTGGCCCACGCTTTCGATCCCCAAGCGTATTCGTTCGACAACACTTGAGCCGCAAATGCCTCGTGGATCTCGATGACGCCGAGATCTTGCCACCCGATTCCGGCACGATCCAACGCCTTGGGCACCGCGAAGACAGGCCCCATCAAGAGTTGCCACCCAGGATCGACCGCGCTCACCGCGTAGCTTCGGATATAGGCCAGCGGTTCGTACCCGAGGGCAACGGCCTTCTCTTCAGCCATCAAGATGACAGCAGCCGCCCCGTCGGTGAGCGGGGAGCTGTTCCCGGCGGTCACAGACCCGTAGCGCCTGTCGAACACCGGCTTGAGTTTGGCGAGTGCGTCCAGTGAGGTGTCTGGACGAATCCCGTTGTCGCTCGTCAATACGTCGTCCCTCTCCCGCACCGCGAGCCAGGGGGCGATTTCGGCGGTCAACCGGCCGTCGGCCGTGGCCGCGGCGGCCCGCTGGTGGCTCATCAGGGCAAGGCGATCCTGGGCTTCTCGGGCAATTCCATTTTCCTTGGCCATCTTCTCGGCCGACTGCCCCATGGTCTTGCCGGTGGAAGGCTCTGCAATCGCTGGCGAAACGGGGATCAGGTCGCGAGGGCGGACCTTGAGGAAGGCGCCGAGACGCGCTCCTAGCGAGCGGGCCTTGCTCGCTTGGACCAGGATGTCGCTGAAGCGTCGAGAGTGCAGAATCGGAACCTGGGACAGCGACTCAACACCACCCGCCAGCACCACATCTGCGTGTCCCAGCACGATCTGATCATGTCCCGACGTGATCGCCTGGGCCGCCGAGGCGCAAGCTCGGTTGAGCGAGAATGCTGGAACGGTGCGCGGGAATTGCGGGAGAAGGCTCACCTCGCGAGCCACATTCGGGGCGAGCACCGAGGGGACAACCTGTCCGAAGATGACCTCATCGACATTGTCGCCCCGGAGTTCCGTCCGGTAAAGCAGCTCCTTGGCTACGTGGCGGGCCAGGGTAACGGGCGATACGTCCCGGAAGGCGGATCCCGCCTTGAGGAACGGGGTGCGGACTCCACTGATGACGGCGACGCGACGGCCGGTTGGAGCGGTGGTCATGTTAGAGAACTCTCACCCTGGGTTGCCACGGGGCGGTGCCCCGTCGATTATCTCAGGAACGTCTGAGGATCGTGAAGGAATATCGACTCCTGAGGCCAATACGAGGGACGACACTCGATGGCCGCGTGGGCTTCCGAACGGGGGTTCACCGCTTCTGTGCGACGACACTCGCCACCGCGCGCCATCTCTGGGAATCGACGGGCTCGAATACCTCGCGGCAGTGGATCACATCGAGCGGTGCCACGAGACCAGGCAATTCGCCGGGCCGGAGCATGTGCTCCTCGCTGGTGGGCCCCCATCCGAGGTCGCGTTGAGCGAGGAGGTATGTTTCGAGCAGGAGTATGCCGCCCGGCGCGAGGCAGTCGCGCACCTGATCCATCCGAGATCGGTCGAGATAGTTGAACACCAAGAT
>JABDII010000222.1 GCA_013003805.1 Gemmatimonadales bacterium | reverse complement strand
CCTGGAACACCTGCGTATTGCGCAGTGGGATATCCTGGAGTTCTCGCGCAAGCCCGACCACGTCTCGCCGTCCTTCCCCGACGGTTACTGGCCGGAGACGGACGCCCCGCCGGACGGATCGGCGTGGGATCGATCGGTTGAGTCCTTCCTGGCCGATCTCGACGCGATGCAGGCGCTGGTGATGGATAGGGCGACGGACCTGTTCGCCCAGATTCCATGGGGCGATGGCCAGACGGTCTTGCGCGAGGCACTGGTGCTGGCCGATCACAACTCCTACCACCTGGGCCAGCTGATCCTGATCGGGAAGGTGCTAGGGGCGCTGGAGTCTTGAGAGTTTCAGCGTGTCGCGGGGGAAGCGACTGCTATGGCGGTGCCGTCACCTGGTAGGTCAGCTTCGAGACCTCATGCTCCCGTTGGACAAACAGCGAGACCTTCGTGCCGTTCTTCTCGAGATGGAGCCATAAGGCTTCATCGTTCCCACTGTGGCTGATGGTCCACCCGGAGTCGGACGCGACCTTCTGATAGAAAGCCGCGATGGCATAGAGGGTGTCGGGCGATTCGAAGCTCCAATACCGGTCCGGGCCGGCCGGTGGGAACCAGGTGGAAGCCGACGATAGCTCGGGATACACCGGGAGGTACTTGTCGAGTTCCGCTCTCCCTTGAATCTCCTTGAAGAAGACATATCCCATCAGGGTCGCCAGCAATAGCATGATCACGCCGCCACCCACCAACCGGTGGCGCCAGTAGTCGGGGAGCCCCGGCGTGTCGAACGGGACCTTGAACCGCCGGGCCCAGAAATCGCGCACTTCCCGCCGTGCCGCCCAAAGCAACAGCACGCCGAGGAATACGAAGAGCAGCAGGAGAAGGAGCGTTGAGGACATTGATCAGAGAGTTCGATCTGAGGTCACACTTCCACCTGCCCCGGTTCGATGTCCTGTGATTCCTGACCGGACTTGAAGAGTACAGCGGGCGCGTCGCCCAGGAGCACCACGCGATCGTCCTCTACCTGTAGGATCGACCCCTCCCGGAGCCCGATCACCGGCATCCCGGGATTGGCCGCCACGAACTCGAGCAGGCGCTCGGACCGGGTCTCGCCACCGTGGTTGGGAATCCGGCCATCGGTGAAATGCGGGTTGATCTGAAACGGGACCAGGCCCAGTGCATCGAAGCTTGGCGGCTCCGTGATCGGCATGTCGTTGGTGGTCCGGATGGTGGGGCAGGCAACGTTCGATCCAGCGCTCCAGCCTATATAGGGAACCCCTTCGCGAACCCGCTCCCTGATCGGGTCGAGCAGCTGCTCCTGATGGAGCCGGGCCAGGAGCTGGAAGGTGTTCCCGCCCGCGACGGCGATGGCTTGGGCTTCCTCGACTGCTGCCGGGGCGTTAGGAACGCTATGAATGGACTTCATGCCATAGCCCAAAGCTCCGAACACCTCCGCGGCCTTGGCGCTCATGGCGTCGAACGAGAATCGGACGGCGGCGTATGGCACGAAGAGGATTTCTCCAACGTCCATTCCGAGGAACTCGTGAATGGTGTCGTGTGCATGTCCCAGAAACGTACCGCCGTAGTTGGTCGAATTGCTGAGCAAGAGCAGCCGCATGGCCGTTTCCCTCAGAGTTGGGTTGTGTGGGGCGCGCATCTCGGTTGTACCGGTTGGGCTCTCGTCGTATTGTAGGGATCTTAATCGAAGGCACCAGGCTTCTCTTCCGCCTCTGTTGGCGGCCAGCAGCACGATAGGGAGAGAATGAAGCTCGTCCACGTTCTTGTAGCCGCAATTCTTCTGCAGCTTGTCGCGACAAGTGTCAGCGGGGGCCTTCGAGGGCAGGAACCCGGTGGCGCCGAACGGACCCGCTGGAACATCCTGCTCATTACGGCGGATGACCTTGGCCTCCAGCTCGGTGCGTACGGCGATTCTCTCGTCACCACACCACACTTGGACAGCCTCGCTGCCGCGGGGGTGCGATTCGAAGTCGCATACGTGACCCAGGCGTCGTGTAGTCCGAGTCGAAGCAGCATGTTCACCGGCCTCTATCCCCACAGCACGGGTCAATATGGACTCGCTGGCTTTGGGCTCGCGCTCCATCCGCATTTGTACGACGCAACCGTCCCAGCGCTCCTGAAGGAGGCGGGCTATCGCACCGGCCTCATCGGAAAGTTGCATGTGGCACCGGAGGAAAGCTTTCCCTTCGACTTCCGGCCAGCGGACAAACGATCCCGTAGGGTTCGACAAGTGGCGCAACAGGCCGATACGTTCTGGAACGAGACCGGTGCTAAGCCGTTCTTCTTAATGGTCAGCTACAAGGACCCGCATGCTTCCTGGGATTGGAGGGAGCGAAGAAAGCAGGGCTTCCCGAGGCAGGTGGAGGGTCTTCCCGAGCATCCGATCGCAGCGAGTGCCAGGACGATTTTACCGTTCCAGCAGATCGACACCCCATCCCAGCGTGTGCGTGTCGCCAACTACTATAACGCGATTATGCGCCTCGATGCCGGGGTCGGTATGCTGCTCGAGGTGCTGCACGAGCACGGGCACGCTGAATCCACCCTCGTCATATTCCTTGGCGATCATGGCCCACCGTTCACACGCGGCAAGACGACCGCGTATGAGGCCGGTCTTCGCGTACCATTTCTCGTTCGTTGGCCGGGAGTCTCGAAGTCGATGGTGAGCGATGCGATGGCATCGGCCGTGGACATCCTGCCAACGATCCTCGATGCGGCCGGTGTGGGGATCCCGAGCGGCCTCCACGGCTCTTCCCTGCGTCAGGTCGTGAGTGGTACGGACACGGTCTGGCGTCAGTACCTGGCGGCTGAGTTTCATTTTCATGGGCGTGGGTTCTACCCCCGGCGAGCCATTCGAGATCATCGCTTCAAGCTGATTCACAACCTGCTGAGCGGAACGGCGAAACCCTCGAACAGCATTGACAACGACAAGGCCTACGAGGAGTCCAGGAAGCCACCCTATGCCGGCACGTCCGTGGGTCGCGCCTTCGAGACCCTTGCCGATCCGCCGGAGTTCGAGCTATACGATCTCGAGACGGACCCGATTGAGTTCCACAACCTCGCCGGTCTTCCCGAGTACCGTGAGGTTCAAGTGGAGCTCACCCAGGCGCTCTTGGCATGGCGGCAGGAGACCAACGACCCCTTCCTGGACCCTGCGTTCACAGACGAAGTCGCACGGCGTTTCGAAACGCGCTGGCCGGTACAATGGGTGCTGGTGTTCTTGGGTGCCGTGGTGACAATGCTCATCTGGTGGCGCTTGAGAACCCGGAGGGGGAACCGATAAGGCCTCCGCAGCGTCGTGTGAGGGGGAGTCTGTAGAACGGTCGTCCGCCGGGCAACACTCCCCAGCAACGCACTCGGCTGGACCTCATAGCTGCCAAATGGCTCCGGGTGATACATTCTCAGCGACCGGAGCCCAATGGTTCTCGATTTTCCCTTTCCGAAGTTCAGATACTGGAGGCGAGACAATGAAGAGGCACCTTGCAAGCGGCGCGCTATTCGCACTCATCCTGTCGGGCTGTGGCAGCGTGGACGCCACTCTGGTCACGCGCCCCGCGGGTTCCACCTCATTCCAGGGCGACCGCGCCGAGCTCGTCGCGGCCGGAGAGGCACTCTGGAACGACAATAGCCTCGGCGAGGCTGGGGTCGCCTGCGCCAGCTGTCATGTAGGCGGCGCGCAATTCAAGGACACCTTCACGGAGCCGTATCCCCATCGCGTCGCCATGGCCGAGAAGATGTCGGGCCTCGCGTCGATCGACGCGGAGCAGATGGTGCAGTTCTGCATGATCGTACCGATGAAGGGTGAGCCCTTGGCGTGGGATTCCAGGGAGCTGGCGGCCCTAGCGGCCTACATCGACGACGTGGAACAGCCGAACTTCGCCACCAAGTAGCCAGAAGAAGCAGGGCCGAGACGGGTGACCGCTGCACCGTCTCGGCCCGCTGGCGTCAGGGTCTCAAGGTGCCGATGTAGGCCGCCACGTCGGAGACCGCTTGATCGTTGGGCAACCCCTCGGCCTGGGCCCGCATGAGAAAGCCGTTCACGTCGGTGGAGTCTCCTCGCAAGCCGGCACGGAAGTTTTGCAGCTGCCGTTCGAGATACCAGGAATACTGGCCCGCCAGCCTGGGTGCCTGAGTATCCGGGTTCCCCTCGCCGTTCTCACCGTGGCATGCGGCGCAGACCTGATAGAACGTCTGCCCCCGCTCGGCGGCGGCCCGGTCGACGTCGGGCATTGAACCGTGCGCGGCCAGAAACCACATGACCGCCCCGCCAATCAATAGACCCAACACCAGGAATAGGCTTTTCTGCATGCGTTGCTCCTCGACCTGGAGAGTGTCCCACATAATGAACGGGCGGCCCGGATAGCATACCGCTCCCCGGGTGTTCGCACCATAGCTGAACGCGGGGACTGGCTACCCTGTTCCCCGTGACGGCAGGCCTTGCGGGCTGGCCGGAGGAAAGCACATCGTTGGCAGTTGCCTTTGGTCGTTCTGGATGGTGTGAGAAGAGCTTGGAGAGAGCGTGAGAAAGGGGTAGTGATGTCCCACCGCCGGAGTCTCCCCATCGTCGGCCGTCCGCCGGCGCCAGAAACTCAGGGACAGTCGTCCCGGAACCCGCCGAGCATCTTCAATGATGTGATCGGTCCGGTCATGCGCGGACCGTCGAGCTCGCATTGTGCGGCCTCGGTCCGGATCGGCCGGCTGGCTCGAGACCTGATGGATGGCCGGATCGACCGGGTGCTGGTCGAGTTCGACCCCACTGGCTCGCTGGCCACGACCCACACGAGCCAAGGCTCGGACATGGGATTGTTCGGCGGGTTCCTCGGGTGGGCTGCCGATGATGACAGAATGGTCGATTCCGCCCGGGCAGTCCGCGAAGCCGGCATCGACGTGGAGTTCGCCATCCGCGACATCGGCGCCACCCACCCCAACACCTACCGGCTCACACTCTCCAATGCCGATGCGGAGCATCGAATGACCGCTCTCTCGACCGGCGGCGGCATGATCGAGGTGGTGGA
>JABDII010000188.1 GCA_013003805.1 Gemmatimonadales bacterium | reverse complement strand
TCGGGACACTGTTCCGGGGTGGGCCGGTTCCAGGTTGAGTAGTCGCAGTCGGGGTAGCGGATGCACCCGAAGAAGGACTTGCCCCGCTTGGTGCGCCGCTCGGTCAGGTCTCCCTTCAAGCACTTGGGGCACTTGATTCCGAGCGGGATGGAGCGCGTGCCCTTGCACTTCGGGTACGTGGTGCACGCCAGGAACTCGCCGAACCGACCGGTCTTGATGACCATGGCTGAACCGCAGAGGTGGCACTTCTCGTCGGTGGGACGATCGGGCACCTTGTCTTTCTTGATGGGCTTGGTGAAGCGGCAGTCGTCCGGGTACTTGGTGCAAGCGATGAACGGACCGAACCGGCCGGTTCGTAACATCAGAGGCGATCCACACGTCGGACACTTCTCCTTGGCGAGGTCGCCCAGCCCGTGGGTCTCCATGACCAACTGGTTGATGTCCACGGCTTCGAGCGCCTTGATGAAGGGCTGGTAAAAGTTCTCCAGCACCTCTTGCCAATCCAGGTCGCCCTCCTCCACCTTGTCCAGCTCCAACTCCATCTCGCTGGTAAACTCGACGTTGAAGATCGCTGGAAACCGTGACACCATCACCTTTTCCACCGTCTCACCCAGATCGGTGGGGAAGAAGCGCCGCTGCTTGATCTCGACGTAGTTCCGTGCCGCGAGTGTCGTGATGATCGAGCTGTAGGTGGACGGGCGGCCGATGCCGAGCCGCTCGAGCTCCTTGACCAGGCTCGCTTCGGAGAAGCGCGGCGGCGGCTGCGTGAAGTGCTGGTTGGGCGTCAGCTCCTTCACCTCCACCTGGTCGCCCTTCGACAGCGTCGGCAGCGGGGGAAGGTCGTCCATAGTCTTCCCCTCTTCCGCTTCGCGTCCTTCCATATATACGGCGTGATAGCCGTCAAACAGGAGCACCGACCCCGTCGCCCGGAACAGATACCGGCCGAGCTCGAAGTCGACCACCGTCATGTCGTATTGAGCCGGCGGCATTTGCGAGGCGACGAAGCGCTGCCAGATCAGCTGATAGAGCTTGAGCTGATCCGGGGTCAGATAACTCTTCAGGTGCTCCGGCCGGCGGCTGACATCGCTTGGGCGGATGGCTTCATGCGCGTCCTGGACCTTGGCCTTCTTCCTCGAGTTGTACACGTTTGGCGATTCCGGTAGATACTTCTCGCCATACTGCGACGCGATGAACTCCCGCGCCGCGGCAACCGCAACATCAGACACCCGAACGGAATCCGTCCGCATGTAGGTGATGAGCCCGGTCGGTCCCTCTTCACCGATCTCGATACCTTCATACAGATCCTGCGCCGCGCGCATCGTGCGGCGAGAGGAGAACCCGAGCTTCTTGGCCGCTTCCTGTTGCAGCGTGCTCGTGGTGAATGGGGCGGCTGGGCGTTTCCGCCGCCGCTTCTTCTGGACGTCGGTGACTACGAACGGCATCTGACGGACCGCGTCTACTACCGCCGTGGCCTCTGCTTCGGTGTGTAGCTGGGGCTTGTGCCCCTCGATCTTGTGGAGCGACGCCTCGAAGGTGGCGCTGTCCTTGGCGCAGAGCGCGTCGATGGACCAATACTCTTGCGGCTTGAACGCCCGGATGGCCCGCTCCCGCTCGACGATCAACCGCAGGGCGACCGTTTGGACCCGGCCGGCCGAGAGACCCGTCTTAATGGCCTTCCACAGAAGAGGACTTGCCTTGTAGCCGACCAGGCGGTCGAGAATCCTCCGCGCTTGCTGGGCATTCACCTTGCGGTCGTCTATCACGCCAGGATCTTCCATCGCCTGGTGCACGGCGTCCTGCGTGATCTCGTGGAACAGCACCCGCTGAACCGGCGCGTCGGTGGTCAATTGATCTGCCACGTGCCAGGCGATCGCCTCTCCCTCACGGTCCGGGTCGGTGGCTAGATACACCGTGCTCGCCTTCTTGGCGGCTCGCTTGATTTCATTCAGGGTCTTGGCCTTGCCCTTGATAGTGACGTACTTCGGCTGGAAGCCCGCGTCGACATCCACGCCCAACTCGCGAGTCGGCAGGTCTCTCAGGTGCCCCACGGTTGCCTTGACCGCGTATCCCCGGCCCAAATATTTGCCCAGCGTTCTGGCCTTGGTGGGAGACTCCACCACCACGAGCGCCTCGGCGACCTTCTTCGTCCGAGTGGATCGCTTACGCTTGGCCTTGGAGGAGGACTTCTTGGCGGCCTTTTTGGCCGCCTTCTTTCTCCCGGTGGTCTTGCGTTTCGGTTTCGTGTCTTTCGCTTCCGTCGAACTCATTCGTTCGCTTTCGCCCAAGTGGTTAGGTCGCGGACAACCTGCCCGCGACCGCCTCAAGAAAACGCGCCGCCGGTTCCGCCCGCAAGGAGTGAATTGTTAAGTGATTGTAGAATAGACAGTTACCAACCGGCCTTTTGGCGCGCCAGGCCCAAAACCTCCTCCACCACATCCTCGACCGTACGCCGGTCGGTCTTCACGATACAATCGGCTTGGGAGTAGAACGGTTCACGCTCTTGCAGGAGTGAGCGCATCCGCGCGATCGGATCCTGGGCCGCCATCAAGGGGCGGGTATCGAAGGCATCCAGCCGGTCGACCGCCGTGGTGACCAGCGTCTTGAGGTAGATGATCAGGCTCCTGGCCCGGGCCTCATCGAGTGCGCCCGGCTGCGCGGCCCACCCGCCGCCGGGGCTGATCACCCGGGGTTCCTCGGTGAGCGCCTCGCGCATCGCATCGCCTTCGATTTGCCGGAACCGCGCCTCACCGAACTCGTTGATAATCTTCGCAACGGGCATCCCGGAGCGCCGCTCGATTCGCCCGTCGAGGTCGACGAATTGAGTGTCCAGCTCGGCGGAGACCTTGCCGCCCACGGTGGACTTGCCGGCACCGGGGAGCCCGATGAGCACGAGATGCCGTTTCATTTGGCCTCTACTCGTTGAGAGGAGGTGTCCCACTCGGCGCGGCGCGCCTCGAGTTGGGCAATGTACGCGTCCACATTGCGGCGCATTTCACCCAGCGAATCCCCGCCGAACTTCTCCCGCATGGCGTTGCCCAGTACCAAGGCCACCAGGGCTTCTGCAATGACCCCCATCGCCGGGACCGCGGTCACGTCGGATCGCTCGGACTGTGCCTTCGCCGGATCTCCGGTATCGAGATCCACCGTCTCCAGCGGCTTCCGGAGCGTCGAGATGGGCTTCATGGCGATCTTGATGACCAGCGGCTCACCGGTAGTCATGCCCCCTTCCAAACCGCCGGCATTATTGCTCCGTCGGCGGAATCCCGCCCGGCCGCGGCCCGGCGGCCCGGCCCCCGATTGGGAATCGCGCTCGATGGGATCGTGCACCTCGGAGCCGGGCCGCCGGGCCGCTTCGAACCCAAGGCCGATCTCGACACCCTTGACGGCCGGGATCGACATGAGGGCGCCGGCGAGCCGGCTGTCCAGTTTGCGGTCCCAAGTGACGTGACTCCCCAGCCCGAGCAGGAGTCCTTGGGCCACCACCTCGACCTCGCCACCCAGGGTGTCGCCTTGGGACGCCGCGACATCGATCGCTTCGATCATGGCCGCCTCGGCCCGGGGGTCGAGGGTGCGGACCGGCGACCGATCGGCGGCCCCGCCCAGCGGCCGGGGCAGCGGGGACGGCGGGGTTGCCCGTACGCCTCCGAGCGAGGTCACATGGCTTCCGATGTCCACTCCGAATTCGTCAAGCAGGCGGCGGGCCAGCGCTCCTGCGGCCACCCTGGCCGCGGTCTCCCGGGCGCTGGCCCGCTCGAGGATGTCCCGGGCATCTGACCGGTCGTACTTGAGCGCGCCCACCAGGTCGGCGTGTCCCGGCCGCGGGCGCTGAACCTGCCGCCGCCGCGTTCCCGCCCCCGGGGTGGCCTCGGGCTCCATGACATCCTGCCAATTGGCCCAGTCCCGATTGGCGATCAGCATGGCGACGGGAGAGCCCAGGGTCTCGCCCGCCCGGACACCGGCCAGCCATTCCACCGCGTCCCGCTCGATTTTCATCCGGGCGCCGCGGCCGTACCCCTGCATCCTGCGGGCGAGGTCGCGGTTGACCCAGTCAGCCGACACCACAAGTCCGGCTGGCAGGCCCTCGACGATGGCGACGAGGCCCCTGCCGTGGGATTCACCTGCAGTGTGGAAGGTCAGTGACACGGTTCGCGGCTCCGGTCTCCGGATTGGGTGGTGCTCGGCTGCCCCTAAACATAAGAGCCCGACGGGCGGCCGGGCTCTTATGACTGCAAGTTTGGCTACTCTGATACGTGCGGCTCAGGGAGCCGGCGGGAGGCCACCATCGTCGATAATCCGTGGAGTAACCAGGATGATGAGGTCTCGGCGCCGCTCCTGATCCGAGGAGAACGAGAACAAGTTGCCCACCAACGGCAGGCCTGAGAGCAGCGGGATCCCCGAACGGGTCCGCGTGATCTCGGTGATCGTCAGCCCGCCGATGACGGCCGTCTCACCGTCGTTTACCAACAGCTGGTTGCTGGCGTACTGTTTCGGGAAGTTGAAGCCGAGGTCGGCCGCCGCGAGGGCCTGAACGGCGGAGCGCTCGGTCCTGAGCTCCATCAGGATCTGACGGTTGTTGGTCACGTGAGGGGTCACCGTCAGCCGGATACCGGTTTCCTTGAGCTGAACGCTGGCGCGCGGCGGCGTGCCCGCGCTGGTGGCCGAACTCACGTCGATGACGCGGATCGGTGTTTCCTCACCGACCAGGATGTCGGCCTCACGGTTGTCCAGCGTGCTGATGATCGGTTCCGCCTGCACGTCGGCGAGCTCGATCCGCTCGAGGGCACTCAAGAACGTGGTGAGGCTGAACCCACCCACGGTGGTGCGCCACACCAGATCGAGTGCTGAGTTGGTGATGTCTGCGTCGGCGTTGGCGATAGCGGCTACCGACGATCCACCGATTACGACCGTGTTCTGGTCGAAGGGCTCACCGGTCGACGGGTCGAACCGCTGTACGAGCTTGTTGAAGAAGACATCGCGGTCGCCGAGATCGTATTGCAGCCCCAGTTCCTGGAGGTCGCTTCGATCGACGAAGATGATCTTCGCCTGGATTGCGATCTGCGGCGTGCGAATGTCGAGCTGGCTCACGAACTCGGCGATGCCGCCGAGCCGGCTTCGGGTATCGGTGATGATCAGGGTGTTGGAGCCCGTATCGGGCACCACACTACCCCGGTCCCTCGTGAGGATCCCCTCGATGCTCTTGGCCAGTGAGGCGGCCTTGGCGTAGTTCACCCGCACGAGCTGCGTCTGGAGCGGCTCGAGGGAGTCGAGCGCGGCGAGTGCCGCGGGAGAATCCACCCGGATGATCCCACCGGGCATTTCCTGAGCGGAGAGGCCCTGCGTGGCGAGGATCGCTTCGAAGGCTTGGTCCCACGGCTGGTTCTTGATTTCCGCGGTGACCTCTCCCTCCACGTCCTTCCCCATGATGATGGTGCGTCCGCTGAACGCCGCGAACCCGGCTACCACGTCACCGATCGAGGCCTTGAACCAGGTCACGGTGATTCGGGGCTGCTGCGCCTGCACTGGGGCGGCGGTGAGGGTCCGCTCGGCCGGCAGTTCCACTTCTGGCCGACGCGATGCCGCTGCGGCGTCGCTCGGCGCTTCCAATTCGGCCGGTGCGGTGGCGGACCACGCAAGGAACGACCGTTCCGATCCGAAGGAAACCCGGATCTCGTCCTGCACCCGCTCAACCTCGTAGTCTTTGAGCTGGTCGAACTCGAGCACGATCCGGACGACGTCGGGCCGGAATTGGTTGTAGCGAATGTTCCGGACTCCACCGCGATTGACCCCATCGTATAGCGTCCGCACGCCGGGGCGCAGGATTGCGCCCTGGACATCCAACACCAGACGCTCGGGGGAGTGGAGTACGAAGTCGTTGACCTCAACGGCGCCGAGGACAGTGACGACCACTTCCGCACGTCCCGGCGAGGAGATGAGGCTCACACCGGTCACCTCGCCGTCTGGTTCATCGGCGGCGGCGAACGCCGGAGAGACCGCGCCCGCGAGGGCGGCGACAGCAAGGGCATACCTGAGGAATCGGGTCATGGTGTAGCTTCCTCCCGCGTGGGCAAGGATAGTGTTTCCTGTCGTTCGAAGCCGAAGTCTTCGATGGTGAACGTGACGTCGCGCTGCCTGATCTGCCGGACGCGTGCCCGGCCTATCTCTTCGCCCCGGCGAACCTTGTAGGGCCGGCCGCTGGACTTGTCTCGCAGGACCGCGACGCTGTTGCTGGAGCGGTTTGGATCGAGGTACACGCCGACCAGTTCGAGGTCCGAGAGTTCAGGACCTAGCCGCTCCATATTGAGCAGTGATTCGAACGGATCCCGGCTGCCCCCGCCGTAGCTGAAGGTTTCCCGAGACAAGCTCGTTTCATCGACGACCGGCTCGCCATCAACCTGGGCCGTCGCGGTACCCGTGTCCGCCTGAGGCTGTACCGCCGGAGCCGTCGTGGTCGTCGTGGCGGGTGCGTTTGCCCCCGCGGTATCTCCCGCATCGTCCTGGCCACAGGCCAGGAGCAACCCGGACATGATGCCGAGGCAGAGTCCGACGCTCTTAGCTCCCACTAGTCGCTCCTTCCACAGCTGAAGGCTTGACGAAGGTGCGGATCTGGAACCGCGCCTGGAGGAGGGCCCCCGAGGTATCGGCCAGCGCCCGTGCCGCCTGCTGATTCGCCGGCGCCATAGTCACGTCGATCGGGACGATGATGCGCTGGAGTGAGGCGACATCCGAAAGGAACTCCCCGATTTCATCGTATCGGCCGATGACGGAGATGTTGTACTTGTGCGTATCGAACGGCACCGGCCCCGGCTCGACCGGAAGCGGAACGACCTCAGAGAGGTTGACACCGCGGATCTTGGACCGGGTCGACATGTCGTCCAGGAGATTCGGGACTTCATTACGCTCCGGCACCAGCCGGCGCAGGAGTCCGAGGCTCGAGCGATGACGCTCGATCCTGCGGCGCAGGTCTTCCACCGTCCCCTTGGCCAGCTCGCGCTTGGCGCTGTCGGTCTGCGCTTCGAGCTGGGCGATGGTGTCTTCGATGGCGGCGATCCGGACGCTGCGTTCCTTCAAGCCGCTGAGCCCCAATGCACTCAGCCCGGTGCCGCTATAGGCGACGTACCCCACCACGGCGGCCAACAGGATGATGAGAATAGGTGCGCTCTGCCGATTGCCGCCGAGTGCCATGAATCACCTCACCGACTGACTGAGGGGAACGGTTTGGATGTAGGCCGAATCGGCCCGGCTGAACGACGCGCGGATTGCGAAGGCGGTGACCGGCCGGTCCTGGTCCACCACGGTCTGCGCCGAGACCGGCGAGACGTTGTGGATCCAGGGAGAGGCCTCGAGCTGCCGCAAGAACCGCGTGTAAGCCTGGATGTCGACGGTCCGGCCGTTGATCTGGAACTGCACATGGCGCGGTGTGATGCCCTCGTCGAGGCTGTCCGCCGCGGCACCTCTGGTCGCCAGCGTCGAGAGATCGACCAGCCAGGTATAGGGTGGCAGCGCCTTGGCAACCTCGTCCAAGACATGCGGCCAGACGTAGCGGTCGCTATCCACCTGGCGGATGACTTGGATTTGCGAGACGAGCGAGTCGCGGATCGTCTCTTCGCGGCGCTTCTGTGCGATGATGTTCTGGAACCGCCGGTTCTCTTCGCGAACGGACTCGAGCTGCGGCTCGAGGGTTCGGAACTGTGCGGCGGTGCTCACCCAGGTCCAACCCAACCATCCGACGACGCCGATCACCGCGGCTGCGGCAGCCAGGAGCAGGGGATCCTTCACCCCGCTCCCGAGATTGCGCAGACCCGCAAAGGCTCCGCCGAGTTGGATGCCGGCACGTTTGCGCTTCTGGCCTGGACGAAGGTTGATTTCAATCATAGCTGGTCAACTCGAGTTCGAGGCTTACGCGGCTTTGCGGAGCGCGAGTCCAACCGGCAGCATGAGCAGCGGCGCGACTTCGTCGACATTCATCGTGTCGAACACACCGTCCGCAACTCGCAGCCGTTCCAACGGATTGGCGAGTTGGACCGGCATTCGCAGCCGGTCGGCCAACACCCGATTCAGCCCTGGGATTCGGGCGCCGCCGCCAGTGGTAAACAGCTGGCTGAGCCCGCCGGTCGAGCGACTCGAGGTCTGGAGGAAGGCCGCTGCCCGTTCGATACCTACCGCCAACTCCTCACCCCGGCTTTCCAGGAACGGATCCAGCATTTCGTTCCGCTCGAACCCTTGGAGCACCCGATCGGCTTCTTCCGCTGTGATGCCCCGTTCCCGCTGCATGTCTTCACGGAACCGGCGAGTCCCAACGGGAATGTCCCTGGTGAGAACGGGAACGCCCGAATCGAGAATGTTTACGTTAGTCGTTTCATGGCCGATGTTGACGAGGCCAACCACACCGGCCATGGCGTCCGGATAGTTGAGCTCGAACGCGTTGTGCAACGCGAAGGCATCGACGTCGATGATGGTCGGCGTCAATCCGACGTCGCCGAGTAGGGAGACTTTCGACTCCACCAACTCACGCTTGGCCGCCACCAACAACACGGTCATTTGAAGGCCTTCGCCATCGGGATCGAGGATCTGGAAGTCGAGCTCCACGTTGTCCATGTCGAAGGGGACGTGCTGTTCCGCTTCCCAGCGAATCATGTCACGGGCCTCGGACTCCTTCATCCGATCCATGGTGACCTTCTTGATGATCACATCGCGGCCGCCGACAGCCGTGACGACGGTCTTGGACTTGATGCCGGCTGCGGCGAACAGGCCCTTGATGGCATCCGTGACGATACCGGTATCGACCACCTCGCCCTCGACGATTGCATCGTCCACGACGGAGGTGAACGCCACCTTGGTCAACTCTGGCTCACCGGAGCGATGGCTGATTGTGACCATCTTAATCAACCCGCTGCCGACATCGAGGCCGACGGTTTGTTTCCGACCGAAGAGCGCCATAATCGCCTGCGAAGTGAAGGAGGGGACGGAAGAGGGTAGCCCACGCTACCATTCCACCCTAATTCTGTCAAGCAATAAAACGCTTGAGGTGGCCAATAATAAGCGTTTGTGTAACAACGCGTTACGCTGATCGTTCTCGTGTCATCAACCGAGCTTGAATGCCCCTAGGCAGGCTCCAAGGTCGCGTGAGCCATCCTCGGCAACCCCGAATCCGGCCCCATAACCGGCCCGAGAGGTGCCGCAAGTCCGGCTGCAGCAATGAGTAGCGTTCAGCAACCCATGTGCCAGGGGTTGCATGGAGAAGACAACCCCTTTGGATACAACATATTAGGTTCTGTGACGGAGGCCAATGCCCAACCACCATTACCCGAACTCTAGGCAGGTTTCGCAAGCACTCTCTCGGGATGCAGCAGCGGCCGAGGAGGCCCGAATTGGTTGATTTGTCGGGAGATCCGCCCCACAGGGGCGGGAGAGCTGAAGGGCCTAATTCAGCGGGAATACCTGGGCCCAGGCCCGCTCCGGCAGGGGACGGGCAATACCGGCTTGCCTGAGGGCCCGGGTGAGCGCGCAGGAGGAGTACTGGACCAGCGCCGTCCCACTGAAGTGGGACAGCGCCACGCTGTCTCCCTGCGCCATGAGCGCGCCGTGGATGCTGGCGTTCACCTCCGACTCGGCTCGGCCGAGGGTTACCACCAAGCCGTAGAAATCGGCCGACCCCAGGATCGTGAAGTTTCCCCGGACCAGGAGGACGCCTTGGCCCCTGCCGTCGGAGAGTTGGAAATCGCCCGGCGCGTAGATGATGGGGAAATAGTCGAAGCAATTGTCGAAGCCCAGGCCGGTCAGAGGCTCACCCCAGTTGTCCGGATCGGCACGATCGCACGAACCTGTCCCGTCCAGGGACGGTGAGGGCACCGCGCTCGCGCCCACGACCTTCTCGGCCATGGCGGCCAATTCGTCAAACGACACTCCGCCGAAATCATTGAACAGCGACGGGGTCACCGACGAGTCTGGACTGAGTATGGGAAGTGCCGGGGGAAGCGGGACGCCGGAGAGACACGACAGGCCACTGCCGCAATCGGTGCTGTCGATCACGGCGGCTGCCGCGCGCACCGCCGCCACCGTATCTACCGCACCCGGACAGTCCCCGCCCCATCCCACCGGATCCACGTCCTCTCCCGATATCGTGGCTTGGTTCATGAATCGAATCTGGGTGCCGGATACGATCGCCGCGCCTGGAGCCACCGTCGGGATCCCCAAACGAGCCAGCAACCCGACGGTGCGCTCCGCCAGGATCGAGCCATCCGCATCCAGCCGTTGGCCGTTAGCCCGAACAAAAAATAGATTCGGCGTGAGCCGCATAACGGTGGGCACGTACACCTGCATCGGAGCCAAGGTAACCGGCGCGAGCGTGGTGTCCGCTCCCGGCGCGAGTCCGTTGAACGAAGCCGGAGCCCAGTTGGCGAGAACGTCGGTGGCGCCTGCTTCGGCCAACTCGAACGATTGCTCCGCGAACATGGAGTTGAGCCCAGTACGCTGCTCCAAGCGCCCGGCAAAGAACGTCCCGGCCACGAGCGCACCGATCACCACTAGGGCGAACACGGCCATGGCGAGGGCAATCCCGCGTTCATCGGTGGCAATGGGTCGGCGTGAAAGACGAGTCGAGTTCATGCGTTCCTAGGGTATCGGCGCATTTCGAAGGCTGACGGTCGTTATCAGACTATCCTGCACATAGCCCGTTGGTCCAGTCCCGGCCGGACCCCGAATCAACTGGTCCGTCACACCTCGAATGGCTACTCGGATACTCCGGACGGAGTTCGGGTTGCCCGTTGGGTTCCCCGCCGCATTGAAGTAGGCCAACTCGAGCCCGTTCGACGTGAGTGGACCGAGCACCGGCTGAAGCGAGAGCTCTCCGCCGCTCACCGACCGGGCGCCCAACCAGAACTTCCCGCCCGACGAATAGAGCCGGAGTTCCATGACCTCGAAGGGCCGCACCGGGCCATCTTTTTTTATTTAAACTTGACCGCCGGGAAG
>JABDII010000406.1 GCA_013003805.1 Gemmatimonadales bacterium | reverse complement strand
GATCTGATCCCCCCAATTGACCACGCGGCTGGCCCCGACTGGGAACTCGGCCACACGCGCGACCCGGGCGAACGGCTGCAACTCGGGAAGCTGAAGATGGTCCGCGGGCATGAGGTACAGCAGCACGGCGATCCCGAGCGCCATCGCCATGGAGAGAATCACCCCGGTGAGCAGGAGCCCGTTGAACGTCAGTCTCGAACTTGGCCGGTCCGCATCCATGATGCTCCGTGTCATCCTTTCGCGGCTCGCGTGCGTTCGTTTGACGCTGGCCGGCGCTGGAGAGGCAAATGTCGCGCCGGAAAGAGGGATCGAGCCGGCGTGAAGCCGGCCCCCGGAGAAATCGCCCTAATACTAGACCCACACCTCGGAGTTCCGCAACGGAATCCGTTGGGGCGCTTTGCCTTGCCTCCGGTCGATCGCGGCGCCCCGACCACCCCGACCGATCACATGTCCACCCCTCGTCTTGGTTCCGACCCGTCCGGGTCGGGTCTATCGGCCATTTCGGGTCAGCCGGGCGTGCAGGGCACGGGCCTAAGATGGGGGGCTGGGCCAGAGGGAATTATTAACTCGGAATTAAGACTTCCTTCATAAGATCTTCCTCATGTTGAGCCACCAGCGCCAGAGCCTCATGCTCCTTGGTGTTCGCTCCGGACGCTGCCTCGCGTCCGACGGCGGATCCCCTCCGCCGTCTGTCCATTCCTTCCCGGGCCGGAGGCATGGGTCATGTTTTTCCCTACATCCCATCCGTGGACCGAGGGCGAGACCCTCGGTGAGCACCTCGAGAGCCGCGGCGTATCGCGTCGGGACTTTCTCACCTACTGTGGCGATCTCTGTGTCGTCCTAGGCCTCGGTCGCATGGCCGCGCCAACCATGGCGCACGCCCTCCAGACAACCACGCGCCCGACCGTTATCTGGCTCCAGCTCCAGGAGTGTACCGGATGCGTTGAGAGCGTGCTCCGCACCTCGGAGCCGACCATCGGGGACCTGGTGCTGGACCTCGTCTCGCTCGACTACCAACACACGCTCATGGCCGGGGCGGGCCACTCCATCGAGGACGCTCTCAAGCAGTCTATGGAGGCCAATGCCGGGCAGTACGTCCTCCTAGTCACCGGGTCGGTGCCGATGAACGAGGGTGGCATCTACACCACCATTGGTGGACGAACCGCGAAGGAGATTCTCGAGGAGGCCGCCGAGGGCGCGGCAGCCGTCCTCGCGGTCGGCGCGTGTGCCCACTGGGGCAACATCCAGGCGGCCAATCCGAATCCGACCGGGGCCGTTGGTGTTTCGTCAATTGTCACCGACAAACCCGTGGTGAACATCGCGGGGTGCCCACCGATCGGCGACGTCGTCACGGCAACGGTGGCGCACTACCTCACGTTCGGGAGCCTGCCCAAGACCGACAGCTACGGACGGCCTCTGTTCGCGTACGGCGCACGGATTCACGACCAGTGCCAGCGGCGGGCGCACTACGATGCCGGGCAGTACGTCGAAGACTTCGACGACGAGGCGGCCCGGAAGGGGTGGTGCCTCTATAAGATGGGATGCAAGGGACCGTCATCCTTCTCACCGTGTCCGATCTTCCAATGGAACACCAGGACCAATTGGCCCATCGGGGCAGGGCATCCGTGCATCGGATGCACCGAACCCGGATTCTGGGATTCGATGACCCCGTTCTACGATCACCTCCCCGGCATTGCCGGGTTCGGCGTGGAGCGGAATATCGATCTGCTCGGCGCCGCACTTGCCGTTGGTGCGACGGCCGGCGTCGTGGCGCACGCGGCCGCAACTGGGGTGCAACAAGTCAGGGCAGGACGAAAGGCGCGGGAACTGCCCGTCATCGATTCAAAGTCGGGCGACGAGGGAGGCAACAATGGCTAGAACCAAAGTCGTGGTCGACCCGATCAGCCGAATCGAAGGTCACCTGCGCATCGAGGTACAAGAGGAAGACGGCAGGATTGCCGATGCGTGGGCCTCGTCGACGCAGTTCCGCGGTATCGAGATCATCATGCAGGGGAGGGACCCTCGCGATGCGTGGGCGTTTACCCAGCGGATTTGCGGCGTGTGTACCGTGGTACACGCGGTAGCCTCGTGCCGAGCGGTGGAAGATGCCCTAGATATCCGGATTCCACCCAACGCCAATCTCATCCGGAACCTGGTGCATGGGATGCAGTTCATCCAGGACCACGTGATCCACTTCTACCACTTGCACGCGCTGGACTGGGTCGACGTGGTGAGCGCCCTGAGCGCCAATCCGGCCGCGACGGCCGGCATCGCCCGTCAGGTATCGCCCTGGCCGAACAACTCGGCGACCTACTTCCAGGAGGTGCAGGACCGCCTCAAGAACTTCGTCGCTGGCGGTCAGCTCGGGATCTTCACCAACGGCTACTGGGGGCATCCGGCGTACAAGCTGCCGCCGGAGGTGAACCTGCTGGCAGTGGCCCACTATCTCGAGGCGCTCGATTGGCAGCGCGACGTCATTCGCCTGCACACCGTCTTCGGAGGGAAGAATCCGCACCCGAACTTCCTGGTGGGAGGGATGGCCTCGGCCATCAACCTCGACGACACCGCGACCATCAACGCCGAGCGCCTGACCGACATCCGGAGCATGATCACCAAGGCCCAGCGGTTCGTCGAGCAAGTGTACTGGCCGGATCTCGTGGCCATCGCCGGCTTCTACAAGGAGTGGGGCGCCATCGGCGGGGGAACCGGGAACTACCTGGCGTGCGGCGAATTCCCCGACGGTGATATCCGCGACACCGATTCGCTGTACTTCCCACCCGGCGTCATCGTCGACAAGGACTTGAGCACGGTCCTGCCGTACGACCAGGAGCTGGTCAAGGAATACGTGACCAGCTCCTGGTACGAGTACGAGGGCGGCGACGCGGTCGGGCTGCATCCGTATGAGGGCGAGACCAAGGCGAGGTACACCGGGCCGCCGACGCCGTGGACCTACCTCCAGGATCACGATAAGTACACCTGGATGAAGTCCCCCCGGTACGACGAGCGGCCGATGGAAGTGGGCCCGCTAGCTCGGATGTTGGTGGCCTACGCATCCGGCCACGAGGAGGCGCGCGCGTTGGTGGGCGAGGTGCTGAGCCGGCTCAACGTCGGCCCGGCCGCACTCTTCTCCACCCTCGGCCGGACGGCCGCGCGTGGCATCGAAACCGTGTTGCTGGCCCGCCGGATGGACGTGTGGTACGACCGCTTGGTCGAGCGCATCAAGAACGGCGATACCCAGACCTTCGCCGGGGACATGTGGGATCCCGATGAGTGGCCGTCAACCACGCAAGGGTATGGGTGCTTGGACGCCCCGCGCGGTGCGTTAGGCCACTGGGTCCAGATCGAGGACGCGAAGATCGCCCGGTATCAGTGCGTGGTGCCCAGCACCTGGAATTGCTCCCCGCGCGACGCCAACGGGCAGCCGGGCCCATACGAGGCCGCTCTGGTGGATAATCACCCGTTAGTCCGTCCCGATCAGCCGATTGAGATCCTGAGGACCATCCACTCCTTCGATCCGTGCATGGCCTGCGGGGTCCATGTGCTGGATGCCCAGGGAAACCCTGTGACGGAGGTACGGGTCCAGTGACCAACGCTAATGCTACCACCACGACCGTGGCCCGGGGCGAGGCGCCCTGGGTCCGTCAAAACCAGGTTGCCCGGCGCTGGGTGTACCTCTGGCATTGGCCGATTCGAGCAATGCACTGGATTTCGACCGGGTGCGTCACCGTATTGGTGGTGACCGGTCTCTTTATCGGCCGGCCCGCCTTCCTGACCAGCACGGGTGACACGCCCGCTTTCCTGATGGGGTGGATGCGGTTCTCCCACTTCCTCGCGGCCGCACTCTTCGTCGCCACCGCCATGGTCCGCCTCTATTGGCTGTTTATCGGAAACAAGTTCGAGTCCCTCAATTCCCTGGTTCCGTGGCGGGCCGTGCAGTGGAAGAACATGGTCAGGGTCGTGAAGAAGTACATTTTCATTACACCAGAGAAGGCCCCGCACTACCTGGGGCATAACCCCCTGCAGCAGGCGACCTACTCGTTGCTCTACCTGATTGCCATCGTGCAGATCGGGACCGGGTTTGCAATGTACGGG
>JABDII010000170.1 GCA_013003805.1 Gemmatimonadales bacterium | reverse complement strand
CCCTCCGGCTTCAGCGACTTCACGTAGGCCTCGAACTTCCCGCGCACGTCGCGCGGATCCTGGTCCGGCACCAGGCGCATCGAGATTTTGGCCATCGCTCTGGCCGGGATGATCGTCTTCGCGCCCTCCCCTGTGTATCCCGAGACCATCCCGTTCACGTCCAGGGTCGGCCGCGCCCAAATCCGCTCCAGCCAGTAGACACCGGCCTCGCCGTCACCGGTGGCGGATACGCCCGCCTCTCTTTCGAAGTCTTCTTCGGTGATCGGCGTGTCCTCGAGGGACCGGCGCTCCGCGGGACCCAGGTCCTTCACCGCGTCGTAGAATCCGGGGATCGAGACCCGACCTGCGTCGTCTTTCAGTTGCGTGATGATCTTCGCCAGCGCGTTCGCTGGGTTGACCACACCGCCGCCGTACTGGCCCGAGTGCAGGTCCTGGCTCGGGCCCGTCAGTTTGACTTCCATGTAGACGAGGCCGCGCAGTCCCAGGGTGATGCTCGGGTGCTCAGGAGTGAGCATCGGCGTGTCCGAGATGACCGCAGCGTCGCAGGCCAGCTTGTCAACGTTGTTGCGGATGAATTCTTCGAGGTTGACGCTACCGACCTCCTCTTCGCCCTCGAAGAGGAACTTGATGTTCACCGGAGGAACCCCCTTCGCCTCTTTGTACGCCTCCAGCGCCTTCATGTGGATGTGGATCTGGCCTTTGTCGTCCGCGGTGCCCCGGGCATACATGTGACCGTCGCGAACAGAGGCCTCGAACGGGGGCGTCTTCCACTCGTCCAAAGGCTCGACCGGCTGCACGTCGTAGTGGCCGTAGACCAGAACCGTGGGGGCGCTGGGGCCCGCGTCCATCGCCTCCCCATATACGATGGGATGGCCTGCCGTCGAGATGACCTCCGCCTCCATACCGAGATCGGCGAGTTTGCCCCGCACCCACTCGGCACACTTCAGCATGTCCCCTTTGTGCTCAGAGCGGGCGCTGACGCTGGGGATCTTCAGAAACTCGACAAGCTCATCCTCGTATTTCTGCCGGCTTTGCTCGAGGGTCGTCTCCAGAGACATTGCGCTCCCTTTCACTATGGTTGTTCCGCGGGTCGAGGCAGGGGCTAAGATAAGCCGCCGCTAAATAGAGGGCCACAAGGGCGGGCGGCTCGGCGCCTCCCTTGCCCAAGAGCGCTCGGTGGCCGAGTTTGGCGACACCCCGACCACTCACCAGCTTTCTCTGTTCAACCGTTGGAGGTATAGCATGAAGCGGTCAGCGGGTGCTTGGACTCTGCTCACGCTGTTAGGGGCGTTTGCGGTGGCGAGCTGTTCGTCGACCCAGCCCCCGGAGCCGGCTCCGCCGCCGACTCTGGAGACAACGGCTGAGGTTGCCGAGTCGCCGAGTTGGGGCGCGGAGCCAACGGTCCTCACGGGGGTCGAGGCGGTCGAGGCGGCCGGTCTTGGCAAGATGTGGACTTTCGACAAGCCGCCGGTCGACTACCTGAAAGAGCGGTACGGTTTTGCGGCGACCCCGGAATGGCTCGAACATGTGAGGCTATCCTCGCTCCGCACGGGTGGCTGCACGGCGTCCTTTGTCTCGCCGAACGGCCTGGTGATGACAAACCATCACTGCGCTCGCGGGTGCATCGCGGCCGTCACGCCCGAGGGAAGTGACTACATGGAGGACGGTTTTTATGCCGGGTCGGAGGAGAGCGAGTTGCAATGCCCGGGCCTGTTCCTCGACCAGTTGATCGAGATCGAGGATGTGACAGCGAGAGTCGATGCGGCGTCACGTGCCGCTGCCTCGGAGGAGGAGTCGGCGCGCGCGCGGAACGCGGAAACGACTCGCATCGATGAGGAATGCGAGGCGAGCAGCGGCTACAGGTGTCAGGTGGTTTCCCTCTATCACGGTGGCATCTTCTCGCTTTACAAGTATCAACGCTACAACGATGTTCGCCTGGTCTTCGCACCCGAGCATCAGGCCGCGGCGTTCGGCGGCGATCCCGACAACTTCACCTACCCGCGGCACGACCTGGATGTCACTTTCGTGCGTGCCTATGAGAACGGTCAGCCGGTCCAGCCCGAGCACTACTTCGAGTGGAGCCAGGCGGGTGCGGCGGAGGGCGAGCCCGTCTTTGTG
>JABDII010000153.1 GCA_013003805.1 Gemmatimonadales bacterium | reverse complement strand
GCCTTGAGTGGGGGCCGTGTCCTCGGCAAGCAAATTGCAGTTCCTGAGGACGCCGCCGTGCCCAGACGGGAGGGGTCGGCACCGGAATCGGTGCCCGATTCGAGCCTCACGCTCAGCAAGGTGGATGCGGTCTTCAAGTCGGGGAACGCCACGCGGGACGACATTCCCACCCACCTGCTGGCCGGGGAGGACATGAGTCCCGAATTGGCCCAGTTTTACGCGAATCTCTGCCCGGCCGGGGTGTATGAACGGGCGGAGGATGGAAGCCTCGAGATAGCGGCGCCCAACTGTGTTGACTGTAAGGCAACAGATGTGCTCGGACCGCGTTGGACCCCGCGTGAAGGGGGCAGCGGTCCCAAGTATCGATTGATGTAGCTCCAGAGGCTCCGGTGTAAGCAGCTGAAAGGCAGGTCCGTGGGAGATACCCAGCGGTGGGTGAACCGCCTGAAGCAATGGTGGGGTGGTCCCGACCCGGCTCTGATCGATGCCGGGGCCGGGGGCGAGTTGGTTGTGGCCAATATCCGGCTTCTCGTGCTGAATCTCCTACTCCTCATCCCGCTTTACAGCGCCATTCGGGCTCCCTCTGGCCAGGAATACGTGGTTGGGCTGGTTGCTACACTGATAGCGGTGCTCGCCGCGATCGGAATTCGGGTGGTGGTGCGGCGGGGCTTCTACCGGCCCTGGCTCGGGTTCGCGACTACCGCCCTCGACGTGTCGCTGGTGAGTGTCGCGTTGGTGGGGTACTTACTCCTCAACCGGCCTCACATGGCCGTCAATAGCCTGGTCATTTTCGAGGTCTATTTCCTCGCCATTGGCGCCACCAGCATACGCTACGACCTGAGGGTTTGCGCCTTCTCGGGAGCGCTCGCCGCGGGGCAGTACGGGCTCATCGCGTTCTATGCGGATTCCCGCTGGGACTTGAACGGGCCGGCTTACGCTCCCTTCCTCGATGGCCAGTTCGATTGGCCGACGCAGTGGGGGCGCATTCTGATGCTGGTTGCCGCCGCCGTCCTCAGCATGGCCATCGTGGGGCGGGTCCGCCGGCTGCGCCGGCTCTCGGCGCGCGACCGGCTTACGGGGCTACTCAACCGCGGGTACTTCGAGCACCGCCTCGAGGCTGAGATCAGCCGCGCGGTCCGCTACAAGCATCAGATTTCCTTGGCGATGGTCGACGTGGATCGGTTCAAGCGCTTCAACGACTCCTTCGGCCATGCCGCCGGGGACATTGCACTCAGGGAGATTGCCGCGACGATCCTCCGCTCCGTGCGCGAGAGTGACATCGTGACGCGGTATGGCGGCGAAGAGTTTGTGCTGGTGTTCCCGGAGACTCGGCCGGAAGATGCGGTGGAGAAACTGGAGCATCTCCGGCTGGAGATCGCCCAGACGCTGGTTCGCATTCCCCAACACGAGGCCACCGCCGGCTTCACCGTGAGCGCCGGAGTCGCCAGCTTCCCGGCCGACGGCGATGGCGGGGACGATCTCCTTGATCAGGCAGACCGGCGGTTGTTCCAGGCCAAGGAGGCGGGCCGGAACAAGGTAGTGGGGCCGCCCAACCTGGCGGTCGGTACAGCCCGCGAGGCGACGGTGCCCGAGGAGCACTTCGCGGTCTGAACACCCCCCCCTGAGTGCAATAGACTGCACTAATCGCATTTCTACTGCTCACATATTTGACAGTTGTCGACTATTTGTGCCTTGTGATCCTGCAAACTTAGAGCATATTGCCTAGTGTTGGTGCGTAGGAATCGAACGGAACGGTAGTGGAGTGATAGCAGTAGTTCTTCAGCGGCCCTAGCGCTCCACTACCGTGCCGTTTCCTCCTCGCCCAACACTTTCACCACCACTCGCTTCCTCCGTTGACCGTCCCACTCTCCGTAGAACACTCTCTGCCACGGCCCGAGGTCCAAAGCACCACCAGTAACCGGAACAATCACCTCGTGGCCGACAGTGAGGCTACGGAGGTGGGCGGCAGCATTGTCCTCCCCAGTCTCGTTGTGCCGGTAGCGTGACGGGTCCCATGGGGCCACCCGTTCCTCCAACCACTTGAGGATGTCCTGCCAGAGTCCCGATTCGTGGTCGTTCACGAATACGGAGGCCGTGATGTGCATGGCGGACACTAGAACAAAGCCCTCCACGACACCGCTTCGGACAACCTGTTCCGTGACTTCGTCGGTGATGTCGATGATCTCCTGCCGGCGCGAGGTCTCGAACCACAGGTAATGCGTGTGGGCGGTCATCTCGCTGACCTCCGAGGTGAGCTGGATTGCACGGTGTGACCTCCGCTAACTCATGTCCGCGGCCGGCGCCAGACCTCGGCCCGCCCGTGCGACACCTTCCGCCTCGTTTACCTGGAGGAGGAGCAGGGCCCCGATGAGGAAAAAGACCGCGACAATGCTGATACCGGCACGCTGAGACTGGAACATCGCGGTGAGCTGTCCCAGGAGCAGCGGCCCGAGAAACGCGGTGGCCTTGCCGGAGAAGGCGTAGAATCCGAAGAACTCGTTTTCCTTGTCATCGGGTACGAAACGGCCCAAGAGCGAACGGCTGGCAGATTGGTTGGGCCCGATCAGGATCCCCACCATGATTCCGGCCACCCAGAAGAGCGCCTTGCTCTGGGCGAAGACAGCAAGGAGACTCGCCATAAACAGCCCCACGAGGCTGATGAGGATCGTCTGCTTCCCTCCTACGCGGTCGTCCAGAAACCCGAACGCGAACGCGCCGATACCCGCCGCCACGTTGAGCACGATGCCGAAGACGATCACCTCGCTGAAGGAGAAGCCGAAGGTTACCCCGGCGTAGATTCCCCCGAACGCGAAGATCGTCACCAGGCCATCGTTGTAGATCAGTCGGGCGAGCAAGAGCCGGAAGACCTGACGGTACCGCCGAATCTCCCGAAATGTCGTGGCGAGTTGGCGGGTCGCGGCCCGCCACACCGGTGCCGTCGTTTCGGCCGGGCGGCCTGGCCGGTCCCTGACCCAGAGGAACAACGGCACACTGAAGGCCGCGTACCAGATTGCCACCAGGATGGTCGTGGCGCGGACGTGCTCACCTCCGGTCTTGGTCAGTCCGAACCACGGTTCCTCCGGCTGGACGAACCCCACTAATGCGACCACGAGACATATCAGCCCGCCGACGTATCCCGCCGCCCAGCCATACCCCGAGATCCGTCCGATGCGCGGCTGAGGTGCGATATCGGGGAGGTAGGCATTGTAGAACACGTTGGCTATTTCAAACGCGATGTTGGCAACCGCAAAGATCGAGAGCGCGAGCCATACCTCGCCTGCCGTGGGAAAGAACAGGGCGAAACTGCCCACGACTGCGACCAGTGTCGCGGTGAACAGCATGGTCTTGCGGAGTCCACCGCGATCGGCGATCGCGCCGAGATACGGAGAGGCGAGCGCCACGACGATCGCGGTGACCGTGACGGCGAGCGACCATTGCCGCGTGCCTTCGTGCTCGTCCAGCGCGATGCCCTGGACGAAGTACTTCGCGTAGATGAACGTGACGACGAGCGTTGTGAAGGCGGAATTTGCGAAGTCGTACAAAGACCATGCGATGATCTGCCCGTTCCGGCCGGTCTGGGGAGCACTCATGGTCTCTCCTTCACGGGTGTGGAAGCGCCGGCCTCGAAGGAGCCGGCGCGCTCGACTCTACTTGCAGGCGCGATCCTACCGGCCGATCGGCAACGCCTCCAGTGCCGCGATGCGCTCTTCGGTGGGCGGGTGGGTGCTGAAGAGTCGTGAGAACCCGCCCCTCTGCGCGGCGAGGGGGTTGACCTGGGCCAGGGGCGCGGCCGCCGGGGCCACCTGCATGGGGATGCGACGAGCCATGGCGTCGAGGCGCCGGAGTGCGTTGGCCAGCGGCTCAGGCCGTCCCAGAATCTGAGCCCCCACACGATCCGCCTCGAACTCGCGCTGACGAGACACGGCAAATTGAATCATCATGGCTGCCAGGGGGGCGAGCAGCGCCATCACCAAGGCGAGAATGGGGTGCCCCCCACGATTGCCTCCCCGGCCGAACATCAACAGATACGGTAAGTAGCTCAGCGCCCCCGCGATGCCTGCGGCCACGGTGGAGATCAGCATGTCTCGATTCTTGATATGCGCCAGCTCGTGCGCGATCACGCCCTCCAATTCCTCCTGCGGCATGTGCTTGAGGATACCGGTGGTCACGGCCACGACCGCGTGGCGGGGACTCCGTCCGGTGGCGAAGGCATTGGGCTGTTCCTGCGCGGCCACGGCCACGACCGGCATCGGAAGCTCTGCACGCTGGCGAAGGCGGTCCACCATGGTGTAGAGCGCCGGCGCCTCCTGCTCGGTGACCACCTGGGCCCGGTACATCTTGAGCACCAGTTTGTCCGAGAAGAAGAACATGACGAAGTTCATTCCCGCGCCAAACACCAGCGCCAGCATCAACCCGTTGAACCCTCCAAGCAGCTGCCCCACGACCAGGAACAGGGCCATGAGGCCCGCCATGAGGACGAAGGTCTTGACATTGTTCATTCGACTTCACCATCCGTTGCAAGTGGTATCAGTGATCCCGCGTCGCTCCAGTCTCGGACCACGCGGCGTTTGGCCTTCGCGCGTTCAGTTGTCTTCGATGCACTGGTGCAGCATGGGGAAGACGCCCAACGGGCTCCTCAGCTACACGCCTTCCCCTAGATATGGGTCACTTCGGGCGGTTTCTTCTTAGTCCCCTTCTTCTTAGCCTCTTCCTTCTTGGCTCCTCGCTTCCTGGGTCCTTCCTTCTTGGCCCCCAACAGATCGTCGATCGCCTTCTGCAATTTAGGTGGGAGTCCACCAGAACCGGCAATTCGTTTGGCCAGCGTGAGCGGGTCCTCCTCGCCCGGATCCTGGCCGGTCTCCATCGTTTGTTTGATGCGGGCGCAACTGATGTCGATGGTGGAGAGATAGTTGTGGACCATGCGCTGGAAC
>JABDII010000148.1 GCA_013003805.1 Gemmatimonadales bacterium | reverse complement strand
TCCTCGTTCCGAGACCTTCGCTACGTCGAGCTCGGCTGGAAGAGCGAATTGCATCCCGATGCAATCTTGGGTGAATGAAAGGAGGGCTCGGCCGTGGCCGAGCCCTCCTCCTGTGGTTTTGACCCTCCTTCGTGCTATGGAAACTTGGGTGCTGAGCTCAGTGCGGTCTTCGTGAGCTCGACCGACACACCGCTATCGTTGTTCCCGAAGTGTACATCACCGACTGCCGGATCATCCGAGCAGGACAGGTGCACCTTCAGGTTCTTCGACTCCTCTCCATCGATCAGGAATCTGAGGTTCTGGGTCGCGAAGTTTGCCGCGCCACCCAGAGGAGTCACCGTGAACTCCGTTCCGAGCACGGCGGCGAGGTGAGTCCCGACCAGGTCAGTGACCGTCACGTTCGTCACCGTCTGGCCCTGCTTCTCGATCGGGATGAGTTCGACAGGAGAGTCCGACAGCCCAGTGACTTCGAGCGTGACGGAAACCAGCCGCTCACCCAGCTCGCAGATCTTGACCTCGAGATTGTTGAAGATGCACGTCACCGTCTCACCAGGCTCGACGTTGAAGGTTGCCGTGGCACCAGAACCCGAGCTGTTGCCGTCGTCGCAGGTGATGCCCGTCAGCTCCCAGCCCTCCGGTACGATCTCGGTGGACGAGTAGGCGCCGGGAACCATGTTGCTCACAACGATCTGTTGACCGTCGCTGATGATCCCCGCGGCGTCACCCGTGAAGGTGAACGACGCCAGAGCGCCATCGGGATCGGTCTGCTTCTCGACGATGATGGTGCCGCGCTTGGTGTTGGTGAACGTGCAGATCACGTCCTCACCCGGCTCGACGTTGAAGGTCGCCGTGGCACCAGCACCCGTGCTGTTGCCGTCGTCGCAGCTGATGCTGGTCAGATCCCAGCCCGCCGGAACTGTCTCGGTGGCCGAATAGGATCCGGGCACAACCACGACTGGGGTCGACGTCTGTCCATCCATCAGCGAGGCGACTACATCGCCGGTGAAGCTGAACGACTGCGTCTCACCGCTCGGAAGCGTGACCTTCTTCACCGCGATGCTGCCACGCTTGGTGTTGGTGAAGGTGCAGGTTACGTCGTCGCCCTGGCCGAGTGTGACCGCAGACGGATCGTCGCTGTTGTCGCACGTGGCCGAGGTCAAGTCCCAACCGGCTGGCACCGTCTCAGATACCGAATAGGTGCCCTCGGAGATGGGATCGGAGCTTGCCGTCTCGCCGTTGCTGAGAGAGAACGAAGTGATTCCGTCAGCGTCCGATGTGAAGGCGAACTCCTGGTCGGGGTCCGTGGGGTCAGGGTCGGGGACCGTGACCTTCGTGACGCGGAGCACCGACCTGATGTCGATGGGAAGGCCCAGCACGCCGCACTTGCACTTGGAGCCCGTTCCCGGGGTCGTCCCTTGGCGGAATCCCTCAGGGCCTCCCGGAGGATCCAGCGGGCAGATCACTTCATTCGCTCCGGTGGTGTTGTTTTCCCAGGCGGTGCAGGCGTCGAGGTCCACGACGCCGTCCTGGTTGGGGTCCTCACAGGCGAGAGTGAGGATTTCTAGGTTGACCTCCGTGGTAACTCCCGACGCCATGTCGCCGCAAGCGTCGTCTGTTCTGTCCAGCTCCGCCACACCCGGTAGGCCCTCGACCAGGTTGAAGTGGTCGCACACGAGTCCGGTGTTCGCACCGTCTCCTGACCCATCCGGTGCGGATGCCCCGGGATCGGGATTGATCCACAGGCCGATGTCGTAGCGCGCCTGGGCGTTGTTCTCGAGCACCGCGTCGACGTTGACCTCGATCGTCTGACCCGGCAAGCAGCTGATCCGCTCGCCTGGGCCAAGCGTAAGAAACGGACCGCTAGGAGGTCCGGTGAACACCCGGTACTCGTTGATGATCACGTCGGCGATGTCAATGTCTTCCGCCGTGCACTGGAGCTTGCTCTGCTTGTATCCAGCATCCACAGCGTCCTGGAACATGCAGTCACCCGAGCCGTTGCCCGCGCTGGTCGCGCCGAAGCTCGGCCCCGGCACGATCGGCTCGTCCAGCGCGCCGGGCTGGTCGGGCGCGCCCGGTTGGTCGGCTGCAGCCTTCGGAGCCGTGGGATCAGCCGAATCGCCGCACGACCCGACCACGGCACCGATACAGACGCAGCCAAGAATCCCGGCCCAGAATCTGGTTCGATTCATGAGGTACCTCCGTTTCTGAATCATCCAGGGGCCCCTGGATTGACTGAATATCGCCGGCCCGCTCTTGGCGGAAGCGGGCCGAACGACCCAAGTGCAGCTGTCAGATACGGTAACACGGCTCCGTTAGCCCAGCGTTATCTCCTCGTGAATTCCTGGCGGTTCTCTCCGTTATCCCATCCTGGTGGATGGCGCCGCGCCTGCAGGGGTGCCGCTGTCCACGGGCGGGTGCGGCACGGGTGGATGGTTCTATCCCGTCGAAGTGCGCCGCTTCCTGATGTGCATGCGGTCGACCAGGATCGCCCTGTCTTGTTGCAGGTGGCCGACGCGGGCAATGACTTGCTCGCGGCCAGCGACCACCCGATCCAGGTAAGCCGCTGAACAGGGAATTGCGGTGAGGCCGGCGACGCGCATGTCGCCGACCCCCTGCGCCGCCTGCCTGCTCCAATTAGCTTGCGGCGATTCGGCTCTTTCCTGGCCCCACATCGCGGATGCCCCATGCTCGACAAGACCATCGCACCTCGTCCAAAGTGGGTTGTGGCCCTCTCCTTCGGCGCGGCCCTGGTCGTAGGCTTTGTGCTTGGCTCGGCGTTCCGGCGGGGCTCTGCGGGGGGGGAGCGGCCGACGGCCGCTGTCGCAACGGCCGAGCCCGGGGCACCCGAGGGCGGCATGAGCGCGACCAGCGAGACGCCAGGTCCAGCCGGGCAGTTGTCGGCTGATCGTGCCGAAGGCCCCGAGGATCTCTCCGGCGATGGCCGCCCCTTTCGCGGTCCGGCCGACGCGCCCGTGACCGTGGTGGAATTCACCGACTACGAGTGTGCGTTCTGCCGGCGGCATCACCGGAACACGTATCCGCTTATCGTCGCGGCGTACGAAGGCAAGGTGAAGTATGTGGTCCGCAATTACCCGGTCAAAGGACTCCACCCGCGCGCCATGCAAGCAGCCCAGGCCGCCGAGTGCGCCGCCTTGCAGGGCAAGTTCTGGGAGTACCAAGACCTGCTGTTGCAGCGCGGCCTCAGCCGGGAGAGCCTGGACGCCCACGCCCGTGAGGTCGGGCTCGACCTCGTCCGCTTCACCTCCTGTCTGGACTCGGAGAAAACGGCAGCATTGGTAGAGCAGGACCTCGAAGAGGGTCGCCGCCGCGGTATCCCGGGTACTCCGGCGTTCTTCATCAACGGCCGGCCGCTGTTCGGCGCCCAGCCGGTGGAAGTTTTTCAAGCTGTTATCGATTCTATGCTCGCTGCCGCGTCGAACGAATAGCGGAGGTACCGGCGCGCGTGCGCGTAAGTAGATGGTGACGGAAAGGTAGAGAAGGCCGAGTGACCTGCGGCGAGCGGTCGGTCGCAGTGGATGACTTTCGAGCCGCCCATGCGCGGAGCTGTTAGCCGATAGCTAATAGCCGATAGCCAATAGCAGTCTAGCCTGGAGACCTGATGACCAAGGACGATCTGATCAAGGGACTGAACGATGATCTCGCCAACGAGCTGAGTGCCATCATCCAATACATCACCTATGCCGCCAAGACGACGGGGCCGTACCGGCCTCAGCTGTCGCAGTTCTTCCTGACCGAGGTCGCGGACGAGCAGCTCCACGCCCAGTTCCTGGCGAACAAGATCGTCTCCCTGGGAGGTGAGCCCGCGACTCAGCCGTCCGCGGTCCCGGTGGCCAAGACCAACCGTGAGATGCTCGAGGCTGTCCTGGCGGCGGAACGCAAGGCGACCAAGGACTACACCCAGCGGGCCAAGGAAGCGGAGTCGTTGGGCGAGAAGGGCCTCGCGGTACAGTTGGAGGACATGGTGCGGGACGAGAGTGGGCATTCGGAGGAGACCGAGCGGATTCTCCGAGACTGGCCGCTCTAATCCCACGCTACCGCAGCAAGCCCTGTCTCGGTGTCGGCTCGGCCGGCTGACACAGGGCTGAACGTAACGCTCGTAAACTGGAGCGTGCCATGGAGAAGCTCGTCGAGGTTCTGGTGCTGGAAGGCATCGCCATTCTCATGTTCGCGTTCGCCTACGCCATCGGGGTCAAGGGCAGGATGAACCTCATCGCGGGGTACAGCGAGAAGACCGCCGGGCGGGTGCACAACAAGCCCGGCTTGGCTCGGCTCATCGCCCGATTGTGTCTCCTGATCGGTATTGCCTCGGCGCTGATGCCGCTCGCGACATTCCTCTGTGGTGACGTACCGGGAAGACTCGCCATGCTGATCGGCGGCTATGGAGGTTTCATCGTCGGGACGGCGGCCCTGACCATGGTGGAGGCGCGTGAGTTTACCTCCTGATGCTCCCTTTCATCACCGGCCAATGCACATCCGGGTGCAGGGCCACCGATGCTCCGAACACCCGTTTCTCTGCTCGCCACCTCGCTGACGCTGGCACTCCCCCGCGACGAGGTGTTCGGGTTCTTTGCCCTGGCCGAGAACCTCGAGGCCATTACACCGCCGGAGCTCAGGTTCAAAATTCAGACGCCCCTGCCC
>JABDII010000136.1 GCA_013003805.1 Gemmatimonadales bacterium | reverse complement strand
TCGTGTCCAGCACCGCGTTCACTTGGCCCGCCTGCACCGCGAAATCCGGGTGGTGCATGACGGTGTAGGCGATGATCGGAACGAACAGAATCAACAAATTCTGGGGAAAGTTTCGCCAATTGGAGAGGACGCCTCCCATCTTGGCCTCGTGGGCGCTCTTGGCGGAGGCGTTGTAGGCCTGGGTACCCTGCCAGGACATGGTCCCATACACGAAAATCAGCACCCCGATCAGAAAGTACCAGAAGTTGAAGTCTTCGACGTAGCCGGTTTCGAACGGATTGATCAGCGACTTGTTCTCGGGTGCCATCGCGAGCGCCTCGAAGACCTGCCCCCATTCGACCACAAACATCAAGTAGAGCGGCACGGCGATGAACACCACGTTCATGAAGAGGCCCTGAATGAAATCGGCGATGATGACCGCGACTTGGCCGCCCGAGAAGACAAAGAAAAGGGCGATCCCGAGCAGCACGATCATCGTGAGCGGGAACGTCGAGATCTCGATACCGAGGATGGTGACGGCGGATGGGAGCCCGGTGAAGTGGATGAAGAATCGGGCCCCGACCGCTGGAAAAATGCCGAAGTTGACCAAGCCGGACGTGAACGCGATGAGTCCGGCAAACACCCGGAATCGGCGGCTGTAGCGCCGCTCGAAGAACTCGGCCAAGGTGAGCGCCCGAGTCTGCCGGTACCGATAGATGACCCACCCCGAGACCGTCACGATCAAGACCACGACGCTCATGGTGAACCCCCACCACGTCATGGCGAATCCGGCCACATAGTTCATTTCCAGGAGGCCGACGACGGTGATGGCGCCGAGTGCCGCCGCCCCCTGGGAGAGGCTCAGGAGGTACCGGCCGGCGGTGCGGCCGGCCGCGAGAAAATCGGCCACACTCCGCATGTAGGTGCGGCTCATGACCACGCCCGTTACCATGACCACGAGGACCGAGAGGACGATGGCCCAGTCGAGGGCGGTGAACGTCATGCGGTGCGGTACTCCGTGATCATCACCAGATACGCCCGTCCTGGGAGATACGGAGGATGCCGCCGAGTGTATCGCGGAGGCGGGCCTCGAAGAGGGTGGGTGTTGCGTCGAGCATCAGCGATCCAACAAAGCCTTCGAGGTTCGGGGTATCGAGCCCAAGCGCATCAGCATCCGCGCTATACCTCCCATGGCGTGCGTACCACCGTCGCTCGGCATAGTACACCTCCCGGAGGTACCAGCGGGCCCGATCTTCCGAACGTTCCTCAAACGCCTCATTCCCGATCCCGACCTCGCTGGCGGCGAATTGCACCAATCCCCACATCTCGGGATAGTGCATGTTGATGAGGCCCTGGGGCGACCACACCCAGTTGTCCTCCGGTCGCGTTCGGCCCGGAAGGGTATCTCTCAAGACGACGTACGCGCCGTCCGCAGTGTCGGTCCGCCACTGGACCCGCGAGAAATTGACCCGCCACTGATCACCCGGCTCAGGGGGTGAGGGCCGGTGGGCCGCCTCCGCGAGCGCAGCCCAGGGAATGGCGAACTCCACGGTCCAGCCGCGATCCTGATCCACCGGCTGATTGAGGGTGCCGTCGACCCACACCGCGGCCTCGAGATCACGAACATACCAACCGTTGATGGCCGGCCCGCCATCGCGATACGGCTTCACCAGCAAGAGATCCCAGACCGTGCCCAAGGCGTTGACCTCGAGCTCGTAGTACTGATGAGTGTCGCCGTCGGGGTCGATGAAAATCTCGAAGTCGTTGTCATAGAAGATGACCGCGTCCCGCTCGACCAACCTGCCCCACACGTGTGGCTCCTCCAACTCGGCAGCGACGTAGAGGCGTGCGTCGTCCCACAGCATCTTGGCCCGAGTCCGGAATCGCGGATCCTGCCTCGCGCTCCCCTCGATATCCACGAAGTCCGCTGTCCAGGATGCCGCTTCCCACGCCGGCTCATCGAGGCGCCCATCGACTTCGAGTGGCGTCGGGGTGCGATAGGCGACGTAGCGCTCAGGGCTCCAGTCGATCGATGGCACGGGGAAGTCGGTCTCAGCGGATTGATCGCCGGAGAGCGCCGCGTCGGGCCCACCACACGCCAGCGCAAGCACAATCCCTGCGAGAAGGGAGATCCGAATCATGTGGAGCGCCTTCATGTCTCCTCCCGACCCAATCGGAATGCCACCGGTCCCATGCTCATTACCCGGCAGGCGTCGGCGGCTCGGGCCGCAATTGACAGCCCCGGTCCCCAGGTGATCGAATAGCGGAATTCGTAGAACCCACCCAAGCTGGCCGCGAAGTTGGTTTCCCAGTAGTTGGTCATGACCCAGGCGTAGAGCTCAGGATGGGCGTCCTCGAGTTCCGGCGCTCCCGCCAGGCGCCGCGGCCCGTAGGCCAGAGGTCCCAGCTGGATCAAGTTGGTGTCCGGCGTCGCGACGGCGATGCCGAAGTCCTTCGAGGTGATGACGACTCCCGCCTGGACGCTCGAGAAGTCGGTGAGGGTCCCGGGCAGCTGGTCCACGAACGGCCGCACCAACGCGCCGGCCTTGTCGAGCCAGACTTGAGACGGCGAAGCACCGCCGAATGGCAGCGCGATGTAGAGATTCTCTGGCTCCCAGACGCTCTCCTTGTGGAGACGAATGGATACGTCCACCTGCGGGACCTCGACCAAGGCCCGAACCACCACGTCATACAGACTCAGCCCAGCCGTTTCGTAGCGCAACTCGGCGGTGGTGAACACGGGACCGCGCGAGACCACCCGCCCATGGACCAGGCGTCCAACGCTGCGCTGAACGTCGGGCCCCTTCCGATTCAAGCCCATGGCGCCGCGGACCGAGCAGATCTGGCTCCGGTCGGCGACCGGCGTCACTTCGTACACCGGCGCAAATGGTGTGTGATCGTGGCCGGCTCGCAGGAGTGTGTCGCCCGACATTCGATCCTGCCACTCGACAATGCCGAGAGGCTCCTGCCAGGCGATCCGAACAAACGGCGTCTCGAGAGCCGAGGAGTCCGCCGGATCGTGCTCCGAAGCCACCGTGCCC
>JABDII010000130.1 GCA_013003805.1 Gemmatimonadales bacterium | reverse complement strand
CGTGCCACGTTGGCCCGGCCGTGCGCGCTGGATGCCCCGAAGCGGATGGAGCGGAAGATGCTGGCCATAAAGGTGACCATGTTGTCGTTTATGTCCTTACCCTCGAGTTCCCCTATCTCCTCCAGCTTGGTGACCATGTAGAGCCCGAGCACGTCGGCCTTGCCCTCTTCGAGCGCCGAGGCCCGTTCCTTGAGCGCCTCGCGCACGGTGCCGCTCCCGTCGAGGGTGTTCTTGATGCCGAGGCCGTGGGCCACCTCGTGGAACATGACATTGCTGAAGAAGGCGTCGAACGTGACGTGCCGGCGCTGGTTTTCTGCAAAGAGCTCCTCCGTGATCGGCACTAGAATGCGATCGAACTTGGCCTGCATCGCGTTCTTGAGTTGGAGGCGCCGAGTCCCCTTGGCCAGCTGGACCTCTTCGTCATTGGGGAGGTTGATCGCGATGGTCTTGGAGCCGGCATTGGCCTGACCCGAGTAGTACACTACGTCGTACGCGTTCAAGTCTGAATCCGTCCCCGGCGTCTCGCGCCTATACTCGGCAGGTACCGGCAACTGACGCTGGAGCGCCGGCAGCATAGTGGCGTATCGGGACAGCCGCTCGCTCCACGCCTTGTCCTTGATCAGGACCACGCCCTCGTGCGCGGCCTTGTAGCCGAACAACTGGTCCTCGTAGGTCTCGATCGGGCCGATCACGATGTCGATCCCATTGTTCTTCATGTCCATCCAGGCGAGGTCGCTGGGCTGGTAGTCATCACGTTCCAGCGCATCGGCCCGGAGGCCCAGGTACTGTTTGAGTCCCGGGTCTTCAGCCAGCTCCGCGGCGGCGCGAAGGTTCTTAGCCGCGCGGCCATGCTCCTCGGCGTAGGCTTCCGCGTAGGGCACTGTGTTGAGTGCCCCATTGGGGTCGCGCCGGACCAACGTGTAGAGGCTCTTGAGGGCGGCAACCCGAGCGGGAGTTGCGTCGAGCGCGGCCTCGAATTCTCCCTTGGTCATGTCCGCCGGGTAGAAGTTGGCGCCGGCCGGCTTGGGTCCAACGCCTTCCAGGAACGGGGCGTCGCCGTCCAGGCGATCCCAGGGGCCGTAGTTGATCTCTGCAAAGCGACGGAGTTCCGGATCGGCTAGCGATTCGAGCAGGCTGTCTCCGTTGCCGAAGGCCTGCTTCCAGTAGGCCCGATCCATGTCGCGCGCCGCTTCGATCAAGAGCGGCAGCATCTGCCGCTCGCTCTCACTCAATTGACTCATGTCCGTGGTCAGCCGCACGGTGGTGTATTTGTCGGTGAGTGCCGTCGCGGTCCGAGCGGTGTCATCGGCCGGTGTTGCGCGGTCGGCTTGGCACCCGATGGCGAGGATACTGGTCAGGGCGAGGGTGGTGTACAACGGGGTCCGGCGCATTGTCTCACTCCGAGTGGTGGTTGTCTCCGCCCGGAAAATAGCAACGATCGGTTGATTGGGCATGCCGAGCGACATGTGAGTTCACGCGGGACCTCAATGAATTCAACTATGGTGTGGGTAAGGTGGCGGAGACGCGGAGCTCAATCCTGCGTCGGCCTGCGATGTTGGGCGGATTCCTGGATGGCTTCGAGAGAGGCTCGGAACTGGTCCAATGTTCCGGACGCTGCCAGCGGGGCGAGGTCGTGTCTTTCCCAAGGGTCCTCGACGAAGTCATACAATTCCTCTTCGCCGTTCTCATTTCGAATGTAGTGGAGGTTGTCAATGACAATCGAGGACAATGCGCCCCGGTTGGCCGGTGCCCACCTCGGGAGCCACGATCGCAAGCTGAGTTCGGCGAGGGGAGGCCTCACCTCGACCGGCCTCTGAGCCTCGGACGCCGTCCAGAACTGGCTCAGCGATCTACCGGGAAACATCGGCTCGCTGTCGAATCCCAGAAGCGTCAGGACGGTGGCCGGGATGTCCCGCAATCCAACAGGCGGCCTAAGACGCAGTCCTTGAGGGACGGAACCGGGATGCACCATCAGGAGGGGTATGCGGAGCGAGGGCATGTAGAGACTTACGCCATGGCCTGCCGTTCCGTGCGGGTTCTCACCGAATTCTTCACCATGGTCGGACGTGATAATCACGAGCGTGTTGTCGAGAAGATGCCGCGATCGCAATTCGTTGAGCAGGCGCTGAACCTGCGTGTCCAGGTAGAGGATTTCGCCGTCGTATAGGTCACGCATGGCGGTCAAGGTTCCCGTCTGACCATGAGCATCCAGCGGCGGGATCCTAACGGGCGTCGTGCCGAAATTGCCTGGTAGCTCCTTGTGCGGGCGGTAGGGGTAGTGGGCATCGAAGTAATTCAGAAAAACAAAGAAGGGCCTCTCCGCGCGATCGGACCGGCGGGAAAGCCAGCGGAAGAACGACTGGTTGATGTCAGCGGCGAGTCGGTGCTCGACCTTAAACCCGGTTCTCTTGGTCCATTGTCTTCTCGTCCCAGCGAAGTTCTGGATGAGCATTGGCAGCGACGGCACATGATCCTGGTAGTACGTGAAGCCGCGCGCGAGGCCAGAGACACGGGCTGTGTAGCCTAGATTCCCGACGAATCCAGCGGTCTCGTAT
>JABDII010000126.1 GCA_013003805.1 Gemmatimonadales bacterium | reverse complement strand
ACGGGAGGCTGTCCCGTCAGCAGGTGATGGATGCTCGGCAGGCTCGGCACGACTGGAGACCGAGGCACATCGACACCAGGACCAGTACAGGGAGTGCGGCATGCGTATCAAAGGCACGGTCAAGTGGTTCAACGACAAGAAGGGGTTCGGCTTCCTCACGCGTGAGGACGGGGAGAAGGATTGCTTCGTCCATCACACCGCCATCTTGGGCAGCGGCTACAAGTCACTGCGCGAGGGCGAGCAGGTCGAGTTTGACGTGGTCGAAGGCGACAAAGGCCCGGCGGCCGAAAACGTGTCCCGGATCGAGGGCTGAGCCGCTCGCGACCGAGTGAGCGTGCGGAGGCCGTCCCAGCGGATGTTGCGATGGCCTCCGTTCCTCATCACCAACCGTACGTGACAAGCAAGGAAGGTCCATGACCGAGATTGTTATCGACGAGAACGACTCCTTCGAATGGGCGCTCAAGACGTTTCGCCGAAAGGTGCAGCGTTCGGGGATCCTCAAGGATTTGCGTGCAAGGCGGTACTACGTGAAGCCAAGCACTGAGCGCCGCAAGAAAGCCGCGGCGGCACGGCGACGCCGGCTGCGTGGTCGCCGGAGAGGCTAGCGCATTACCGACCCTCGGTCGGTGTGATCCATCAGGCAGTTCGGGATCCGGACGGGCCCTCTTACGGACCCTGGTCTGGTGTGTAGCTTATCCCGACATCATGAATCCCGATGTAAAACCGGCGGGCGTGGTCCTGTGGAGTGCCTTCATCATGGCGGTAGCCGCCGTCATCCTCATCGCGATCTCGCGGATCCGCCCCTTCTGATCGCAATCGGAACCATCCGGTAGCGTGCCCGAAGCCGTGCCGTTGAGGCATGGTGGGAGGACTGCGTGTGAGTCGAAATGCTCGCGCGCTCTTTGCATTCATCCATGAACGGAGGAAGACAGTCAATGGTAGCGAACGGGAAAAGAGGACTGGGTATCGTTGCACTTGCAGCAGCCATCCTGCTCGTCGCATGTCAGCCGCAAACGGACTACGCCGCCTCGATGCAACCGACCGTCGACGCGTTGGTCGACGCCTGGAACACCGGCAATCTCGATCAACTGGACGGAGTGGTTGCCGCGGATTTCCGGCGCCGCGCACCTGGAGCCGAGATGGTCGAGGGGATTGATGGCTTCAAGGAGGTCATGCGGAACTTCCGCACGGCATATCCTGATCTCCGCCTCGTGGTAAATGACGCCTACTATCAGGAGAACATGGCGTTTGTGCGCTGGACGTTCACGGGTACGAACACGGGTGACGGCGACATGCCGCCCACCGGCAAAGCAGTCGAAAACTCGGGGTTCACCGCACTGCACTTCGAGGATGGCATGTACACCTTCGAAGATGTCTACTTCGACCAGCTCCCTTGGATGGAACAACTGGGGTACACGTTGGTGCCGCCCGCGACGATGTGATTGGGAGGGAAAGAGCGTAGTTGGGTAGGGGGTAAGGGATCCCTTACCCCCTGACCACTTGCCTTCCATGGAGACAACGCTACTCCCGCGGTTTCGGCTGCAGTCGTCCCCTGTCCACGTCCGGTGGCAGACCCTGCGGGAACCGCGCGTATTTGCTGACGGCTTCCCAAGAGTTCTTGCCCTCCCGCACATCTTCGAGGGGCGCACGAGATTGTGCGCCTGTGGTGAGCGATCCCCAGATCGTCCACACTGGGAGGCTCAGGCTCAGAAACCAGCCGTGTGACAGGGTTGTAACCGAGCCCAGCATCGTCCAGGTGCCAAGTTGCCCGAACTGGGAGTCGTAGTGTGCGACGCGCGCCCACGTCACGTCGGCCTGCGCGATCGCGTGAAATCGTGCGTCTGGGCTCAGCACGAACACACTGTCCACCGCCACGGCGATGAGTTCTCCGCCCACCGGTGTCTGAGTTCCGGCCGAGGCCAACTCTATGCGGACCCAAGCGCCGAAAGGATCCGATACCGCCTCGGGCGCCGGCGCGAGCCAGCCTTTGGGCGCCGGATTGCTCGTACAGGCGGCGAAGCCTAAGACGAGCGACAATCCGCCGAGTCCCCTTCTAGAAGCCCACATACTTGCTCCTCCAGAAAGCCGCTTCGAGTCCCGATTCAACGCGTTTGAACTCAGGTGCAAGGCGCTTGAGCGCACCGGCAGGGTCGAGAAACAGCTGAGCAGCCTTGAGCGGGTCCTCCTCGGCCATCCACTCGTCGCGCATCCACTC
>JABDII010000125.1 GCA_013003805.1 Gemmatimonadales bacterium | reverse complement strand
CCCTCACGGCCACCCGATGCCCTAGCCAGCCGCCTCCGAGGCGGGGGCGGGGGCGGGGGCGGGGGGATAAACCGAGATTTGCTTCCGACGCTTGTCCTTGGGTTCGAACTTGACCACCCCGTCAACCAGGGCAAAGAGGGTGTCGTCCCTGCCCCGCCGGACGTTCTTGCCGGGGTGGAACTTGGTCCCACGCTGGCGGACCAGGATGTTCCCGGCCACCACCTGCTCGCCGCCGAACTTCTTCACGCCAAGATACTGCGGATTGCTGTCTCGCCCATTGCGGCTCGAGCCTACGCCCTTCTTGTGTGCCATAGGTCCTCAACCTGCCTTGACGTTCATGACGCGGACCTCGGTGAACCGCTGCCGGTGCCCGGTCTTGCGCCGATAGCCCTTGCGCCGCTTGAACTTGAACACGTAGATCTTGCGCTCCTTCCCCTCCGAAAGCACCTCGGCCTCGACCTTGGCGCCTTTGACCACAGGCGTGCCGGCCCGAATAGTCTTCCCATCCGACGACAAGAGGACCTCATCGAACGTGACCTTGGCGCCCGGCTCCGCGTCCATGCGCGGCAGCCTGAGCACGTCGCCTTTCTCGGCGCGATACTGTTTGCCCAACGCCCGGAAAATGGCGTACGTCATCGGCTTACCCTGAACAAAGCGTTATCGGAAGAAGCCTCGAAAACTAGGCTTCCCAAGCCCATCGGTCAAGGACTGCCGGCCCTAGGCGACGGCGTAGAGCTCGGTCACATCCCGCCCCGCTGGCCGGCTCATGAGCCTGAACTCGTCCAGCTTGATCATGGGATCGTCCCGCACATCGATATCCAGACCCGTGGCTCGCCCGATGCCCTTGAGCAGCTTCGGCTCTTCCTCCAGGAGATACAAGGCGACCTCGGGATGGACCCGGACGTCTAGCTTGGGCTCGCGCTGCTCGTGTCCGGCCCGCCGGAGTGCCCGCTCGAGCCGGCGAGCGACGATCTCCGGCCGGAACACCCGACCGATCCCGGCACACGTGGGGCATGAGGTCGTATGGGTGTGCCAGAGGGAAGGCCGGACCCGCTGCCGGGTCATCTCGATCAGGCCCAGCTCCGATACCGCGAAGGCCTTGGTCCGTGCGCGGTCCCGCCCGAGGTTGGTCCTCAACTCGTTGAGCACCCGGTCCCGATTCCCCTTGGATTCCATGTCGATGAAGTCGCAGACGATGATGCCCCCGATGTCCCGCAGTCGGATCTGCCGGGCGATCTCACGCGCCGCCTCGACGTTGGTCCGGAGGATGGTCTTCTCAGGATCTTTCTTACCGGTGTATCGTCCCGTGTTGACATCGATCGACACGAGAGCCTCGGTCGGCTGGATGATGATCGACCCGCCAGTTGGGAGCTCGCAGCGCTGTTTGAAGAGCTCTCGAATCTCCATCTCGATATCGTATTGGTCGAAGAGCGGCTGCCGGGACTTATAGAGGTGCACTCGGGACATCAGCTCGGGATCGACCTGCTTGAGATACTGGCCAATCTCGTTGTAGACCTCTTTGGTGTCGACGTGGAGCGCGTCCACCTTGGCGCTGAAGAGATCCCGGATGATTCCTCGGGTCAGGCTCGTCTCGCGTTGCACCAAACTCGGCGTCCGTGCGAACGACTGCTTCCGCTTGATCTTCTTCCACAACTTGATCAGCGAGTCGATTTCACGGCGGAAATGGGCCTCCGTCACATCCTCAGCGACGGTCCGGACGATGACACCACCCGCACTCTTCGGCAGCAGCTTCGTGACCATCTCGCGAAGCTTGGCCCGCTGCTCCCGATCGGCGATCTTGCGGCTGATCCCGACCCGCGAAGCGAAGGGCATGTATACCAGAAAACGGCCTGGCAGCGAGACCTGACGGGTCACCCGGCACCCCTTGGTGCCGATGGGCTCCTTGGTCACCTGGACCAAGATCATCTCGCCCTTAGACAGGACTTCTTGAATGTTGGGAAGCGCCCGGCGGGACCTGGAGTCTCTCCGCCCGCCGTTGCTGTTGCCCCCGCCCCTGCCCCGGCGGCGGCGCCGGCCGGAGGGCTCCTCGGCGCGGCCAGCTCCAGCGTCGTTACCCTCGTCGTCGAGGTCCTCGTCCAGTAACTCGGCCGGGTCCTCGTCTTCCTCCGGTTCCAGGAGGTCGGAGGCGTGGAGGAAAGCGCTCTTTTCTTGACCTATGTCGACGAAGGCCGCTTGGATGCCGGGCAATACAGCCTCAACCCGGCCAAGGTAGATGTTGCCGACTGTCCGGCGGCGATCAGGCTCGTCGTATAGGATCTCGACAAGACGGTCGTCTTCCAGAATGGCCACCCGGGTCTCCCGGGGGCCCGCATTGATGAGAATTTCGCGCTTCAAACTGAATACCCTCGGCCCCAGTCTCGACGAAACGCGTCGGACGCTCCGAACACGCTCTGGCGAGTGGGGCCACATGAGTTGGAGACGGTCGGGGCCTCGGCCTCGACCGCAACGTTTGAGAGGGTTCCCCGAACCCGCGGCTCGCCCAGGCGGCGGCCACCGTGGATGAAGGTGAAACCCGGATGGTGCTGGCGGTCGGGCCGCCAATCCCTTCGTGCCGCGTTGCGCCGCCCCGGAGGGCATGGCGTCGCGGACTTATGCAGGGAAGAGGCGGCCGAACCGGCCTACTACTGCGTCTGTTGCTTGGAAACACTCTTACTCGGAGCTCGAGGGCGAGATGGCCGGCGAGCTCTGGAGAAATAGCAGGTTGGCTGGTTCTCCCCGCCGGCGTCGCGGTGTTCGACGCACGGGGACGAACCCCCCGGAAGGGGGTACGCTCGGGTGAGATAACCAACAACATGCCTAAATATAGAATTGACGGAGGTTTAGAGCAACGAACCCGGCTTCCGCGGCCCTTGATCCGCTGCGAGACCGGTCGATCCGTGCCTAGCGCGAAGCGTCTTCCAGGATCTGACGGGCGATGACGATGCGTTGGATTTCGCTCGTTCCCTCCCCGATTTCGCACACCTTGGCATCACGCATCATCCGCTCAACCGGGTACTCGGTGGTATACCCGTACCCTCCGAAGATCTGGACCGCCTTGGTGGTGGCGCGCATCGCCAACTCCGAGCAGAACAGCTTGGCCATGGCAGCCTCCTTCTTGAACGGTCTGCCGTTCTGCTTCAGCCAAACGGCGTGATAGAGGAGGTGGGTGCCGGCTTCGATTTCCATGGCCATATCGGCGAGCGCGAAGCTCACGCCCTGGAAACTGCCGATCGGTTTCCCGAATTGGTGCCTGACGCCGGCGTAGTTCAGTGCCTCTTCGTACGCCCCCTGAGCGATCCCCAGGGAGAGGGCGGCGATGCCGATTCTGCCTGCGTCGAGCGTCTTCAAGAAATTGACAAATCCTTGGCCGGGGTGGCCCAGCATGTTCTCCTTGGGAACGATGGCGTCCTCGAAGATGAGCTCGCGAGTGTCACTCGAGCGCCATCCCATTTTGTCTTCTTTCTTGCCCGACCGCACCCCCGGCGTCTTCGGCAGATCCTCGACATGCCCCACACCCAGCGGCACACAGCGCTCGAGATCGACCGTGTCTTTGGTGACGATGAAGCTCGTGATGCCGCGGTGGCCCGTGCCGGGTTCGGTTCGCGCTGTTACTGAAAAAATCTCTCCAACACCGGCGTGGGTGATGAAGTTCTTGGTCCCGTTCAGGAGGAAGTGATCGCCGCGGTCGGTCGCGGTGGTCGCGGTGCCGCCGGCATCACTCCCTGCCCCGGGCTCCGTCAGGCCGAATCCACCCATCACCTGCCCACTCGCGAGGTAGGAAACGTATTTCTTCCGCTGCTCCTCCGTCCCGAACTCCACGATGGGGGAGGTTCCCAGATTCGTGTGCGCGCTCACCGTCAGGCCGTGGCTCGCATCAACTCTGGAGAGCTCGTGGAGAGTGATGTAATAGGAAAACTGGTCCATCCCGGCTCCGCCCAATTCCTCCTCCCACGGGACGCCGAGCAGCCCCAGCTCGCCCATCTTCTTCACGTTTTCCCACGGAAATTCCTGGGTGCGATCGAGCTCTCGCGCTACCGGGGCGACTTCCTTCCGCGCGAATTCACGGACCATCTCGCGAACCTGAAAGTGGTGCTCGGTGAAGTAGAGAGAGTCGTCCATGCGTACGGAACCCTGAAATGGCGTTGAGTATGGCGCGCGACACGGGCTTCGAGCGCGCTCGAGGCAGGCAGGCTCGCGGTCGGCGGCTTGAAATATACACCACCGTGTCTCCCGCTGTGGGCCCATTTCATAGGCCTTTTAGGCGGTCGGTGGACACATATCCCCGGCTCGGGTATACTGTCCGCCGGACGGATGCGCCAGAGTCCGCCAGCCATTCCCCACCACTGAGAGACTACCATGCCCACATTACTCGAGACATTGGCCGGTCAGTTGGCCGGCGCCCGCACGGCGCGCATGAGCCAAAACATCGGTGCCAATCAAGACATCACGCAAAAGGCCATTGGTGCAGCCCTCCCGCTCCTGCTCGGCGCGCTCGCCAAGAACGCCACCAACCGAGATGGGGCGGACGCCCTGCACCGCGCCGTGGCCAAGGACCATGACGGGTCGGTTCTCCGGGACTTGGACGGGTACGTCGGCCGCCCCGATACCCAAACCGGTGACGGCATTCTGCGCCACGTCTTGGGCGCCAAGCGTCCAGCGGTCGAGGCTGGCATCAGTAAGGCCAGTGGCCTCGACACGAAGGGCGTCGCCACCATGATGGCATCGTTGGCACCGCTCGTGATGGGGATGCTGGGCCAGCAGCAACGGCAGCAGAACTTGGATTCGTCCGGTCTCGCTCAGATGCTCCAGGGTGAGCAGCAGCAAGCCGCCACGTCGGCGCCCGCGCTGGGCGGTCTGGCTCGGTTGCTCGACAGCGATAACGACGGCCAGATCACCGACGACCTCGCCAAGATAGGGAGCAAGCTCCTCGGCGGGCTGTTCAGCAAGCGGTAGCCACCTCGATTCGTTGCGTGGTCTGATGCCCAAGAGCTTCGGATTTCACGCCTGGTAATTAGAGAAAGGACTCAAAGATGGGAATCTTCGATTTCGTCAAGGGAGCCGGTGAGAAGCTCGGCTTCGGGAAGAAAGAGGATCCGGCTGCGGCCCAACAGGAGGCCGCCTCCGAGGCAATCATGGGAAGCAAGCTCCAGCGCCTGCTGACCGGCCTGGGCCTGGAGATTCAGGATCTTAGGGTGGGCTTCGACGACGGTGTGGCCACGATCCACGGGATGGCCGCATCGCAGGCTGAGAAAGAGAAGGCCATTCTGGCCTTGGGGAACACCCAGGGCGTGGCCCGGGTCGACGACCGGACGACGGTTGGAACTCCTGAACCGGAAGCCACCTTCTACACGGTCGTCCCCGGCGACTCCCTCTCCAAGATCGCCAAGGCCCAGTACGGCGACCCCATGAAGTACCCGATGCTCTTCGAAGCCAACCAGCCGATGCTCAAGGATCCCGACAAGATCTATCCCGGCCAGGTGCTTCGGATTCCGGCGCTGAAGCAGTGAACGGGAAGTAGGCCGTAGGAGGTTGGCGGTAGGAGGAGGCCTCCCGCGCCGGTTGGTGCGGGAGGCTTTCTCTTAGGCGAGACTCTTACCGCTCTCCTGCCCCGTACTTCTCGAGGATCTCGCGCACGGCGTCAAGCGGGACCGGCTCGACGGTCACACCGCGGCGCGTGACCGCCGTGGCCATGAAGAGCGAATTGTAGATGGCTTCCTCGGTCGCTTCGATCGCGGCCTGGAACAGGCCCGACATGGCGTTGTTGGCGAGCGAACTGCGAGGTTGGACCGGCTCACGACCGGCGCGGCGTACCAACGGGCTGGTCGAAAAGGCAATGACGTAGTCTCCCGAGCCGTTCGATCCGGAAGCGCCAGTGCGCGCCAGGCCGAGCATGGCCCGAGCGGCGAGGCGTCGAAGATTCCGATCGGAAAGGGGCGCGTCCGTAGCGACGACCATGATGATCGATCCGTCTCCCTGGCCTTGCTCGACCACCGAACGGAACGCGTAGCGACCGAGCTCGCGCCCGACCGGCGCTCCGAGCACCTGGAGCACTCCGCCGAAATTGGATTGCACCAGAACGCCGAGCGTCCAGCCGCCGATCCTTTCCGGAAGGACTCGGGAGGAAGTGCCTATGCCACCCTTCCAGCCGAAGGCCACCGTTCCGGCGCCTGCTCCGACGCTGCCTTCGGCCACCGGCCCGGTGCTCGCTGTCTCGAGGGCCTGGACCACGTCCGCGGCAGCAATCGGGCGCGACCGAATGGCATTGAGCAGCCCGTCGTTGGTTTCCGCGACCACGGGATTGATGGAGCGGACGTTCTCCATTCCTGG
>JABDII010000120.1 GCA_013003805.1 Gemmatimonadales bacterium | reverse complement strand
GTACGAGCCCATCTCCATCGGGCCAGACGTGCCATCCGCTCGCAGGTGCTCGCGCACTATCCCGAACTCGCCCAGGGGACCGGAGGGGGGACATGACCTGCAGCGAATCGCGCGACCGCTTGTTGGAGGCCGAGGTTCACGAATTACGCGGCGAGGGAGACTCGGCCCTCGCGGGGCACATTCTAACCTGTACGCGGTGCCGGGCGCTCGCCGATCGCATCCTCGAGGAGCAGGATCACATCCTTGCCGCGCTCACAGCTCTCACACCTCCCGGATCAGCGGACCAAGCGGCTCGAGTCGCGGCCCGCCACTCTCGGTGGCGCCAGTTCCGGACCCGGGCGCTCATTCCCGCAGCCGCTGCCGCCGCCGCTCTAGCCCTGCTGCTCTTCCGAGGCGCCGACCAGCAGTTCTCGACCACCCCCAACGCTCTCGCCCCAACGCCGTTGGTCGAGGCCAGTCAGGACCAAGACGTCATCGTGTACCACACTGCCAACCCCGACATCGTCGTGGTGTGGCTCTACTGAAGGAACTGGAGCGGATCATGCGCACGCCCATGCTCATTCTGTTGGTGTTCATCGCCGCCGCCTGTGGCACGGCCCCCTCGCTCGACACCGAGACGTTCGAGCTGCAGCACGTCGACGCGGCACAAGCTGCGGTGCTCATCGAGCCGTATGTCTTTGCCGACCGCCCGAACGCTCCGGGATCGGTGAGCCACTCGGGCAGCATGATGACCGTCCGGGAAACGCGCGACAACCTCGACAAGATTGAGCGCGTCCTTCAGGACATCGACCGCTCGCGTCCCACCGTCCGGCTGCACTTCCAGCTCATCGAGGCCGACGGCGCCGGGCCGGTTGATCCGGCCATCGCGGAGGTCGAGGCGGAGTTGCGCAAGCTGTTCCGCTACGAGGGGTATCGGTTGCTGCATGAAGCCGTGGTGGGCGGGACCGAGGGGAGTCACATCGAGCAGGTCGTGGGCCGTCAGGACGACGCGGACGCCGGGTACATTCTCATCGCCGCAATCGGTTCGGTCCGAGCGTCAGCCGATTCCGGTACGGTGCAGTTGGAGGTCGGCGTCCGGAACCCGATGCGTGGAGCGCTCATGACCACCGTCAACGCGCGCGCAGGTCAGACGCTGGTGGTGGGAAACGCCCAGATCATTCATGGCGGAGGGACCCTGATCCTGACGGTGCGACCCGAGTTTGTGCGGTAGCGTCTCTCACCCGGTCGCGAGATCCGTCCGCCCCAATTCGCCTGTCGGCGTCTAGATTTGGTCAGCGCTCCGGGGGGTGGGGTGGGAGCACCCGGAGGTCTTCGGTCGGCGGAGAAAGGGGACGCGATCAATGTACGGAACGGCGGCGGCCGGCGGGGCAGCGGCAGCAGCGGCCATGGCGCAGGCCGTCAAGGCATCAGGGGCCATCATCCGAGTGGAGCCGGACGAGTTCCAGAAGATTCTGCACCGGCAGGACGCCCCCCTGGTCGTCGAGGCCGTCGGCGGGTTCCGGGGCAGAACCAGGCAGTACCTCACGAGCTACAAGGGACTCGTCTTCCACACCAAGACAACCGACCGGATCATCCTGCCGTCACGAGCGGAGGTGGTGCTCGCTAAGAAGATCTGGATTCCGGCTTAGTGCTTTCCGTTGGCAATGCGGGGATGACCTCGAAGTTGGTAATGGAGAGGTCCAGCCCATGATTGACCCTGAAGCCGGCCACACCATCCACGTCGACCTCCGCACGCGCAAGACGCGCCACCTCTGCACCGTTGATCGAGAACACCACCGTCTCGCTACCAGCGTCGATGCGCAGGGTGTTTTCGGGAGCCTCACCACCTTCCGGTCGCAGCGCGATCGCGGCATGCTCCGTCCAGGCCTGGATTGGTGAGGTCTCCGCCCCAGATCGACGTTTGATGAGGAACTTGCCGTCCTCCCGGATGAGGAAGTACAGATACGATTGGGTATCGTCCTCGAGGTTCTTTCCTCCCACGAAGATTCCGTAAGCTTCACCATGCTGGGTGGGCGTGGTCTGCACGATGGTTGCGGCGGTGTGGAACTCGTCCGAGACCGAGAGTGCCGAGTTGAAGAGAATCCCCGCGGGGCCCGTCTGGACGTGATAGCCGGGCTCACTGGAAGTGAACTCGACGCCGGACGGGTCATCGCCCGGTCGGTCGAGGCGTACCTCCCAGCCGGTCGGAAGCCCGAGCTCGGGTGTCGAAGGTGGAGGGGCCGTGTCCTCCGTGGCACTGGACTCTCGATCGCCCTGACACGCCGCGGCAGCGACGAGCAAGAGAGCGGTCGAGGCCATCGCGCATCGACGGAAGTACTTCATGGGTGCTCCCTGAAACAATGTTAGGTTTGAAACGCGAGTGGATCGGGACGAATCTAGTCCACCGCCGGGGCGTGAGCCAGCGCTCGACGCTCTCCCCTGCTCTACCGCGCCCCGGAGGACGAGACCATGCCGCGTGATCCAGCCCCAATCGAGATTACCCTCCCGCCGTGGGTGGCGGAGGTCGTGGACTGGAAACGGCGTTACCCCAGCGACGAAGAACGCATGCGCCTGGCCATCGACCTCTCCCGCGAGAACGTGCTGCGTGAGACGGGCGGGCCGTTCGGGGCCGCAATCTTCGTAGAGCAGACCGGAGAACTGGTTGGGGTGGGGATGAACAGCGTGCAGCGCCTGACCAACGCGACACTCCATGCCGAGATGGTCGCGTTCATGGTGGCCCAACACCGCCTCGGGACCTTCACGCTGGGTGCTGAGGGGCTCCCGGATCACACCCTCGTGACCTCGTGTGATCCCTGCGCGATGTGCCTCGGCGCCGTGTTGTGGAGTGGTGTCCGTCGGGTCCTGTGCGGCGCGAGCCGCGACGATGCGACGCGACTCGGGTTCGACGAGGGTCCGGTGTTCCCGGAATCGTATCGCTATCTCGAGGACCGCGGGATCACGATCCTCCGTGGGGTAGTTCGTGTCGAGGCCCGCACCGTGCTCGAGTTGTATCGTGAGCGCGGTGGCTCCATCTACAACGGCTGACCGCCTGGTTAGCCTCCCCCATTTTTCCCAGTCCAGCGGCCCGAGCGAACGATGTCGTCAATGAGGCGTTCGAGCGCGGTGAGCGCGCGTGGCGCGTCGGCACAGCCGTAGTCGTGCTCGACCCGCTTCGTTGTTCCTTCCCGGGTGAGCGAGGTAACCGTGGTGGGGGAATCGGACACGTACGAGGGACAACTCGGCTCGCCGTACGCATATCGATCCGCCAGCTGCTCGTAGCCAACCCGGTCGAACTCCGCGACCAGCAATGTCACCTGCTCCGATGTGATGGTGCTCGTGTCGCTACCGACGAGTGACACGTGAGCCGTTCCCTCGTATCGCACCCGTCCGTTCCCTTCCACCGTGATGGCGTAGACCGGGCAGGTTCCGAAACACGGGCGACGCTCGAGCGTGAT
>JABDII010000111.1 GCA_013003805.1 Gemmatimonadales bacterium | reverse complement strand
ACCCGACGGCGTTCATGGCCTGGCTGGGTATCGTGATGGTCTGGTTCGCAGTCACCGTTCTGCGCGGTAGGCGGGAGCCATTTGCAAGCGGCGCCGTGGCGGCGGGCCTCCTGGTCGTCCTATCGCTCAACATCCTCAACCCGGACGCGCTGATCGCCCGCTTGAACGCGGCCCGTGCCGTGGCGGGGGCGGAGTTCGACGCGGCCTACGCGGCATCCTTGAGCGGTGATGCGGTTCCAGAGCTGATAGCCAGTCTAGAGCACCTGACCCCCGCCAATCGTTGTGTCGTGGCAGCCCGCATACTCGAGCGCTGGCCAGCCGCGGCGGATGCGGATTGGCGAACCTGGAACCTGGGAAGGTGGCGGGCCCGGCGCATCGTTGATCGGGAGCGGAGCCGGCTGGAGAGGATCAAGTGCGAGCCAATCCAGGCGCCGAGCTAAGCGAGAGATCGAAGCAACGAAGGAGGGCTGCCGACGATCGCGCGGCCGGCAGTTGTATCCCGAGCGCCACACCGAGGCATAGTTGCCGCTCTCGTGACCCGCGGCTCGAAGAGCCGACCTTCCTGACGACACATGGATCAACCGGGTCGTGCCGGAGGGTCTTTCCGCTGTCGCGGTTGGCCCCGATATTGCCCCTACACACTCTCACAAAGGGAACGAACGGGTAACCCCCACGAAGGATGGTCGCGGTCATGCCTTCCTCCTCCGGGCATCGCCGTCAAGCTGGCTTGCTATTGCCGCTCCTGGTCTTCGCCTGCACGCAGTCGAATCTGGAGCCGGAGAACGCTCGACCGCTCGAGCCTCCCCCCTCGTACCACTCGTGGTGGGCGGAGGTCGAAGGATGCACCGGCATCAGCGCGCCGCTCGCGCGCGTGCGCTGGTACGAGGCCGAACGTCTGATCAATAGGGAAGCGGGGACGGAACACGTCGGCGCCTGGTCGCCTCCTCACACCATCTTCATTCGATCGGACAGGTTGCTCTTCGAGGCCGGGGTCAAGCACGAGATGGTACACGACCTCTTGCAGGTCATGGAACACGATTCACCCGTCTTCGTCCGCTGTGCCGGGATGTGAGCGCCCCGGCATCCCACCGCTCCGGTTCAGCCACAGCTCCGCGACTTGCGCCCGGCAGTAACGTCTTTAGCTTCGCCCTCTACAATCCGGAACCAGAGCGTAACGATCAGCGGCGCGACAGAGGCGCCGTAGTCCCGGAGGTGGAGCATGGATCTGGGCATCGAGGGCCGAGTCGCCGCCGTCGGCGGTGCGAGCACCGGTCTGGGCAAGGCGGTCGCTTGGGCGTTGGCCCGCGAAGGAGCCCGGGTCGCGATCTGCGCCCGTGACGAGGAGCGCCTGGAGCGTACCGGACTCGCGCTGCACCGTGCATCCGGCGGAGACATCTTCGCCTACCCGGTCGACCTGTCGACGGAGAGCGGGCCCGGTGACTTCGTCGAAGCTACCGTCAAGAACTTCGGCAAGCTCGACATCCTCGTGTGCAACGCCGGAGGCCCGCCCGCCACCAGCAGCTCGAACACCCCGCCGCAGGCCTGGGCGGAGGCGGTCGAGCTCAGCCTGCTCAGCACGATTCGGCTTTGCCAGGCTGCGATCCCTTATATGCGGCGTAATTCCTGGGGTCGGATCATCTGCCTCACCTCGGTCTCGGTAAAATCGCCGCTGGCCGGCATGGTCCTCTCCAACACCATGCGTCCGGGCGTCGTAGGGTACGCCAAGACGGTCTCGCAGGAGTTCGCCCAGGACGGCATCACCGTGAACGTGGTCTGTCCCGGCTACATGGCGACTGACCGGGTCACCGAGCTGGCCGAGACGCGGGCGGCCGATTCCGCGGAGAGCGTGGAGGAGGTGCTGGCGGGTCTGGTCGGCAACATCCCGGCGCGTCGCATGGGCGACCCCAAGGAGTTGGGCGACCTGGTGGCTTTCCTCGCCTCGGAGCGAGCGGCCTATATCACCGGCACGACGATCCAGATCGACGGCGGATACGTCAAAGGTCTGCTCTAGGCCCCGGCCGCGGCGCACTGCCAACCCTACCCACCTGGCGGCTGTCCAACTCGATTAGACGGCGCCGCCGGGAGGTGCCGGCTCGACGCGCGGGCGGGGCGCGGCCCGACGGCGGCTGAAACCTCGTTTTCAGCGCTTCGTAGTGTGGCCTAGAGGTATCGGAACGCTGAGGGCAACCCCATCTTCTCGAACGACAACGAATTACGCCACGGAGCAGCAGCATGAAGCGACGGACAAAGGTGATCCTGGGGGTCATCGTCGTCGTGGGTGCCGCCGGTGGAGCCTTTGCGGCGGTGAGGAACGGCGGCTCTGACGATAGCGAGATCAAGACCGTTGAGGTGGAACGCGGCGACATCATCGACAAGGCGCTGGCGGTTGGACGTGTCGAGCCCGAGATCGAGGTCAGTGTGAAGTCGAAGATCTCCGGCGTCGTCAGCAGGGAATTCGCCGATGTGGGTGAATTCGTCAGGGCCGGCGAGTGGCTGCTGGAGATCAAGCCGACCCCGACCCCGCTGGAGCTGGTGGAGACGCGGCGTCAGTTGGAGCTGCGCGAGCTCGAGCTCAAGAATCAGCGCAAGGAGCTCGAACGCCAGCGCAAGCTCATGGACCAGGGCCTCGTTCCGCAGGACCGCTACGAGGCCGTCGAGCGAGCGCACGCTGAAGCCGAGCTGAACGTGAAGCTGGCACGGGAGCGGTTGGCGTTGCTGGAAGAAGGGCGGGTTGAGACGTCCGACCAGAGCGTCGAGGCGGTGGTCACATCGCCGATCACCGGCTTCATCCTCGAAAAGAACGTCGAGATCGGCGACCCCGTCGTTCCCCTCAATCCCTATCAGGAAGGCACGGTGCTGATGACGATGGCGGAGATGAGCGCTCTCATCTTCCGGGGCACGGTCGACGAGATTGACGTGGGCAAGCTGCGCGAGGGGATGCCGGTGGAGATCAAGGTCGGTGCACTGCCCGGCACCCAGGTGACGGGCGTGCTGTCGAAGATCTCGCTAAAGGCGCGCACGGAAGACAACGCCACGGTCTTCCCGATCGAGATCGAGCTGGACGAGTCGAATGAAGTGGTGCTGCGCGCCGGCTACTCCGCCAACGCCGACGTCATCATCGACCGGCGCTTGAGCGTGCTGACGATACCGGAGCGTCTCGTCACATTCTCCGCCGACACGGCGAGGGTGACCGTACAGCTCGGGGACGGTTCGCGGGAGGAGCGGGTCATCCAGACCGGCCTCAGCGACGCGATCAACATCGAGATCCTCGCGGGTCTGGAGGAGGGCGAGCAGGTCGTCGAGCCGCCGCCGCGGGAAATCGAGTGAAGAGTGAAGAGTAGAGAGTGAAGGGTAAAGAGTAAAAGCGAACTGAGAGCCGGCTCTTCACTAGCAACCCGGGCTACGAACGAATGAGGATCTTCGGCAGCTTCAAGGACTTCTTCCACGACATCCGGACCCAACGGCTCCGCACGTTCCTTACCATCATGGGGATCACTTGGGGAACGGTCGCCGTGATCGTGCTGTTGGCATTCGGCGTCGGGATGGAGA
>JABDII010000088.1 GCA_013003805.1 Gemmatimonadales bacterium | reverse complement strand
GTCCAGGGGAGCGCCGGAATGAACGATCAGGATACCCCGGCCGCCGAGTACCCGGGCAGGCTCGACGTCGCTGATCCGGTCACCCACCCACCACGACGATGCGAAGTCGAGGTCGAACTTCTGGTGCGCCTCGCGATAGAGTGCGGTCCCGGGTTTGCGACAGCCGCACGCGCCGGTAACGGCTGGGTAGTGCGGGCAATGAAGAGTCGCCGCGATCCGCCCCCCTCCGCGCGCGAGGACTTCCTCCACCCGTCGGGCGACCCGGTGGTATTGCTCTTCGGAGATCATGCCGCGAGCAATGCCTGACTGGTTGGTCACAATGATCGGAAGCAAACCCGAGCGGTCGAGTTGAGCGATGGCGTCTACCGCTCCCGGAAGCGGGTGCACCAAGTCAGGGTCGCTGAGGAATCCCGGCGGTGGGTCCTCGATCAGCGTTCCATCCCGATCCAGAAACACCGCCGACCGGCCGGTCACTCCTCGAGGGCCCTCGCCAACCGGGATCCGATCTCGCTGAACGCCTCCGCAGGCAGCGTGCGCGGATCGAGCATGACCCTTTCATCCGCCACACGGGCGACGATCGCCGGCGTGCCCACCCTGAGGGCGCGGGCATACCGCTCGGCACCGATCGTGCCCGGATTCAACACCACCAGCCGGGTCGGGAGGCGGGCCCCGGCAAATGACCCGCCTCCGACCGCCGACTCCCCTGGCTGGATGACGGGGCAAAGTTTGGCCGGGCACACGTCGGCGAGGGCCCGTGCGCGGCTCTCGAGCACGTCGAGTTCAGTGGTGAGCATTTGCAGGACGGGAATCTCTCGGATCGCGGCGACGGGGTCACGATAGAGCATCAATGTCGCTTCGAGCGCCGCGAGGGTTGACTTGTCGGATCGGAGCGCGCGCGCCAACGGGTTCCGTTGGCAACGCTCGACCCAGGCGGCGCGACCGACCAGGCACCCAGCCTGCGGTCCCCCGAGCAGCTTGTCGCCACTGAACATCACCAGATCGGCTCCCAGCCGTATGGCGTCCTGCACCAACGGCTCATGCTGGAGCCCCCATCGAGCGAGATCGACCAGCAACCCGCTGCCAACGTCGTACAGATACGGGACCCCCGCCTCGCGGGCGAGCGCGGCGAGTTCCGCCGGAGCCGGCGATGCCACGAAGCCCGTCTGAGCGAAATTGGATTGGTGAACCGTGAGGATCGCCCCGGTGGCGCCGCCGAGCGCTGCGCGATAATCCTCGAGGTGCGTGCGATTGGTGGTCCCCACTTCGCGAAGCACCGCGCCGCTCTTACCGAGGATATCCGGGATCCGGAAGCTGCCGCCGATTTCGATGAGCTCGCCTCTCGAGAGGAGGACGTCTTTCCCCGCGGCAAGTTCGTTCAGTCCGAGGACGAGCGCACCGGCCGCGTTGTTGACCACCAGGCCGGCCTCCGCACCGGTGAGCTCCGCCAGGAGCCCCCGGCAGTGCGCGTTTCGGCTTCCGCGCGTCCCCTGCGTGAGGTCGAATTCGAGCGTTGAGTACCCGGCCGCGGTCGACGCCACGGCCTCCATCGCGGCCGGTGCCAATGGGGCTCGGCCGAGGTTGGTATGGAGGACGACTCCGGTAGCGTTGTACACTGGGGCTAAAGACGGCGCCGTTCGCCGGACGACCTTGTGCCGGATCTCGTCCGCCCAACTGTCCGGTACACGACCCCCGCGTTGACGGGCCTCCTCGACGGCCTCACGAATCGCGGCTACCACCACACTCCTCGGTGCCGCGTCCAGGAAGGGCCGGACCGACGGGTCCTGCAACAGCCGATCTACTGAGGGAAGGCGCCGCCGGGTATCGCCGGAGGACTCGCTCATGAACCGGACGAATCCGGAGGAGCCGGCACGAGCGAATCGCCTGGCGTCTCGAGCGGAGGGTTGAGGGAATCGGCGGGACTCGGTGGTGGTGTCTCTGGTACTTGGAGGCCAGCGGTTCCATCCGCCGCGACACCGTTCACGTTACGCACTCCGAACACCTCGACAACGTAAGCACTGCCTGGGAC
>JABDII010000078.1 GCA_013003805.1 Gemmatimonadales bacterium | reverse complement strand
TCCTGAACATCGACCAGTTCCCCGCGGCAGTAATCCCGGAGGCTGGTCTTTCGCCACCCGGGACCCCACACCGCGAGACCGAATTCCACCAGCTCCGTCAGGAGATGCTCTCGTCGCGGCGTCGCCGTTCCCGCGAAGACAACATTCGCCCGAAACTGATCGCGCGCACGAAGCGGCCGGTGAACGGAGGGATCGCAGCCCGGAGGGAGGAAGGCTACCCGTGCCCCGACTGAATTCGCGAGGCGCTGAGCGAGGTCGGTCGCGGGAACGAAGAGATGATCGTAGGCGGACGCGATGTGTTCGACCGTTGACTGGGGCGTCAGCGTATCAGGGATCCAGTTAACCCACAGTGCGCTCGTGGCGTCCCGGAGGGCGTGGACGGTGAGGGCGCTTACGTGCTCGCCACCAATGACGAGCACAACATCGGGCGTGGCCTGACTCAGAGCGCGCCGCACTCGCGTGGCGATGCGTTCACCGCCTAAGCGGCGCCACCATCGCGCAGGCTCCAGTGTGTCCAACGTACTGACCTCACAGCCGAGTCGCTCGAGCGCACGGCGCCGGAGTGCCGCATGCGCGTGACGCGATTGATCGAAGGCACTGATGAACAGGACTCGGAGTCCGCTGAAGGGTTCTCCCATTCGACGCTACGGCAGTGGGGCTGACGGTTCGAGGGCAGTGAGCGGTTCGTCCCGGAACTGGAGGTCGTACAGCCTCCGATAGAGGCCCCCGGCACGATACAGGGCACCATGGTCTCCTCGCTCAACGACCGTTCCATTGTCCAGGACGATGATTTCCTCGGCATGACGCACGGTGGAGAGGCGGTGGGCAATGACCAGCACCGTCCGATCCTTCATGAGGTGATCGATGGCTTCTTGCACTAGGCGCTCTGACGCCGGGTCGAGCGCGCTGGTCGCCTCGTCGAGGATGAGGATCGGGGGGTCGCGGAGGAGAGCCCGGGCGATGGCAATCCGCTGGCGCTGCCCGCCAGAGAGCCTGGTCCCGCGCTCACCGAGCATGGTGTCGTATCCATCAGGAATGTCGTCTATGAACTCCTCGGCGTTGGCCGCAACCGCCGCTCGCACGACCTGTTCGCGAGTCGCCCCGGGGGCGCCGAAGGCGATATTGGCGTGCACCGTATCATTCAGCAGGATGGTCTCCTGCCCCACCACACCCATGAGCGCCCGCACGGAGCTTCGGGTCAACTGGGTAAGCGGCACCCCGTCGAGCAGAATGCTGCCTTCCGTGGGATCATGGAACCTCGGTAGCAGATCCACCAACGTGGTCTTCCCAGCACCGGATGGTCCCACAATCGCAACGACGCGGCCCTTCGGAATCGTGAAGGACACCCGGTCAAGGACTTTGGGCCCGCCTGGGTACCGAAACGCGACCCCGTCGTAGCGTATTTCTTGGGCAAACTGTGCCGGCACTTCGCCAGGGCGATCGCGATCCGCTTCCGGTCGGTCCAAGACCTCGAACACTCGCTCGGCACTCGCGAGTGCCACCGCCATCGCCGCTGGGAACTCGGCAATCTTCTTGATCGGAGACATGACGCGCAGCGCCGCAACGAGAAAGACTACCACCGCCTCCGCGCTGAGCGGTACTCCTCCGACGATGCTGGGGCGCATTCCCACAAATATGATCAAGATGATGAGCAAGCCCCCGAACATCTCGCTGACCGGGCTCATCAGCGAGGAGAAACGCATCGTCCGGATGACCTTCTTGCGATACTGCTGGCTCTGTCGATCGAAGCGCTCCAACTCACCCGCCTCTTCGCCGTACGCCCGGATCAGTTTGATGGCACCGATACGCTCCGCGATCGTCGAGGTGATCACTCCGCGTTCGTCGGCTCGGGCACGCGAATGACGCCGTAACCGCCGCAGCAACTGCCGCATTCCGATTACCAGGAACGGTGCTGTGGCTAGAACGAGCAGTGTCAAGCGCCAGGAAATCTGACTCAAGATGATCAAGGTCACGACGATCACGACCGCATTCTGGAACAGCTTGGCAAGTGCCGCCGTGACGACGTGCTTGACCTGATCGACATCGACGATCAGTGAGGAAATCAGTTGCCCGGCCCGGGTGCGCTGGAAATAGTCCAGATCGAGATGCAAGAGGTGGTCGAAAAGAGCCACGCGGAGGTCCCGCACCAGGCCCTCTTGGATGGCGACCTGAATCTGCTTGGTGAGGTAGCCGAACACGTTCTTCATAATCAGGCCGGCAACCAGGAGACTCAGTATTCGGGCGGCTGCCTGGCCCGGCGTCGCGCCCGCGATGAGTGGACGAAGCACCCAATCGATCACGTCCTCGAGCCTGGAGGGAGCCTGCGCCGTCAGGGCACCCGCCGTACCGAAGAGATACTTGAGCAGGGGGATGAGCAGGACGACGATCAGTCCGTCCAACAACGAAGCTAGGAACGCCGTAGCGAGAGCGAGACTGAACCAACCACCACGCGGCGTGAGGTAGCGAAGGAGGCGGCGTTCAATCCGCACGGTCAGGCGCGCCTCGGCGTGAGCAAGGCAATGGGTAACACGACCTCCTCGGGAGACACACCACCGTGGAGGAATGCACCCCGATATCGAGCTTGATACTCTCGGAGTTTCGTTGGGTAGACGAAGAATCGATCTCCAGTAGCGAGAAGGAGGCGAGTCTTCGATGATCGCGGGGGGAGGCCGTATTGCTCGAGATCCGTGACGACGAGAGCGGCATCGGAGTGTTCCGGACGTAGATCCTCACCAAACTTATAACGGAGATGTGGCGTAGCGTCCCGCTTGGCAAATACCGTAGCCGGTGTGTGGCAGTGGATGGAACCGTGATCCGTAGTCAGCAGAACGGGGACGTTCCGCCGGTCAGCCTCCCGGAGGGCGTCCCACAGAGGAGATCGCTCGAACCACGTGCGAGTCAGCTCGCGGAGTGCACGGGTGTCGCGAGCCACCTCGAAGAGAGTCGTATTCTCCGTCCGGCCGTGGGTCAGTTGGTCCACGAAATTGAACACCAACGCCGTCACCCCGTCCTGCGCCAGGTGCGCGGGAAGCCGGCGCAAGAGACTCTCCCCGTCTGCCGCAGTGAACACCTTCTCATAGCGTACCGGAACGGATTCCTCGAGTAGGGCGGCAAGATGCTCCTCGAGCAGTTCTTGCTCATGGGCATTCAGGCCGGCATCCTCTTTCACCCGCCACCATTCCGGGTGGCGAGCCGCAAGCTCGGCCGGGAAGAGGCCGCTGAAAATGGCATTCCGGGCGTAGGGTGTCGCGGTAGGGAGGATGGAGAAGTAGTGCGCGGTCTCAATATCGAAACGAGTGCCGACGATCGGCCGTAGCACGGCCCACTGGTCGAGTCGGAGGCAATCCACCACCACCAACAACACCCGCCCTTGATCGCGGAGAACCGGGGCGAGGAATTCCGCCCCCACGTCCACTGATAACGGAGGTCGGTCCTCTTCACCACCGTGAAGCCAATACGCGTAGTGCTCCGCGAGAAACCGGGCGAAATCCTGCCGGAGGGAGTCTTGGAGCGTCCTGAGCGCCTCTTGGAGCCCCGGTTCGTCCGCACGGGCGAGCTTCACTTCCCATTCCGCCAACTCCGCCACCAACTCGACCCATTCGCGCCAGGCCAGCGCGGTGCCGCGCCTCGATTCGAGCTCACGAAAACGGGTGGTGAAATCGCGCGAGAGACGCTGCTGCCGGATGCGGTCGCCCTCGAGCAGCCGAGTAACGACCGAGAGAATTTGACGTGGATTGACCGGCTTGACGAGGTAGTCGGAGATTTCAGCCCCAATCGCGTCCCGCAGGGTTTCCGGCTCCTCGCTCTTCGTTACCATGACGACCGGAATGGAGCCGTCGATCGCCCGGATCGAGAGGAAGAGTTCGAGGCCTCGGCGACCCGGCATCTGCTCATCCAGCAACACCACGCCGTACGGCTGGCGCTGGAGCAAGACCAACGCATCGTCCCCGTTGGCCGCCGGCTCGACGCGAAACCCTTGCTCCTCCAGAAACATGATGTGCGAGGTCAAGCTCTCGACCTCGTCATCCACCCACAGAATACTCCGCGGTCGAGGCATAGGCGAAACCTAACCGGCCACGGAACCGCGGAGCAACGCGCTAGCGACGACCCACAGTGATCGATACATTCTCCCCGTGCCGTACGCCCCGCTAAGAAACCTCCGCATTCTCGTCGTGCGGTTCAGCTCCATTGGAGACATTCTGCTCATCACCCCGCTGTTGCGGGCGTTACGCCGCCGGTACCCCGATTGTCACCTCACGGTCCTGACCAAACGAACGTTCCGTCCGCTGTTGAGCGACAATCCGAGGGTTGACCGGATCCTCGAACTCAGCAACGGGAACTCTCTTCGCAGCCTGGCCCGGGAAATTCGCCAGACCAAGTACACCCACAAACTCGACCTCCACGGGAACCTGCGGAGCCGGCTCCTTCGGACCCTCGCACCCGGGGACTGGTTCGGTTATTCCAAGCGCCGAATTGCTCGGACCGCCCTCATCCGTCTCAAGCGGGACGCCTATCCCCCTGACACGCCGCCGACCGCGGAGCGATTCTTCGAGGCAGCTCGCGCCCTCGACGTGACGCCGGACGGAGCGCCCGCGGAATTCTGCCTGAGTGACGAAGCGCGAAGCCACGCCGATCATTGGCTCGCCATGCATGGTTTGGCAACGGAACGACCAATCGTCGCAATCGCGCCACGCACGGCGCACGAGACCAAGAGCTGGCCGATGTCACACTGGCTCACCTTGGTCCAAGATCTTGCGGAGAGCGGGGTCGATTCCGTGGTCGTCGGGGGGGCCGAGGAGGCAGCAGCGTGTCAGATCGTGGCCGAGGCGGGGGGGGCGCGAGCCATCAGCGTGGCAGGTCTCTTCGGACTCCAACGAGCCGGCGCCGTGATCGCCCGCGCCCAGGCCCTGGTATCGGGCGATACCGGAGCGATGCACATGGGTACAGCGCTCGGTACGCCAGTCGTCGCGCTGTTCGGCCCCACGGTCCAGCAGTTCGGTTTCTTCCCCTATAATGCCCCGGGAGTTGTGCTGGAACGGAGCCTGCCGTGCCGGCCGTGTTCCAAAATGGGGGGGGCACACTGCCCGCTCGGCCACCACCGTTGCATGCGCGATATCGCACCCGGAGAAGTGCGGAGCGCCCTCGACCAATGGCTCTGACGCCCGAGAGCCGGTCCCCCTTCGAGTGGGACCCCACCGGCATCGCACTGGTCGAGGCCTTGGCTCGGAGCTCGCGCGGACCCAGACGGCAAGGGATTTTCGCCCTCTGGCTGACCCTCCGCGTGGCACTCGATCTGTGCATGGATCCACCGCTGCCCGAACGAGCAACCCGCCGTCGAATCGCCGCCCTGGAACGCCGGATCTCGAGCCTGACCCTGCCCCCGCCCCTTCGCCGTGCCCTGGCCGGCGCGATGGACGAGCTGAAAGACACCAGGCCAGAAACGGCCGTGAGGGTTCTCAGGCGACTCACTGCCCCGGCTGGGGAGACGCTGGGTCAGGCCGTCCGGGACGCTGTCGCGCAGGCGGCACTCACCGCCGCTCGCACCAGAAAGCAGAAGCCGACAAAGAGTGGATAGTAGGCCTAGGAGGGGGTTGAATCCGCGGCCGTCGAGTCGAGGGACATCGAGTCGGGAACGACAGCCGGTCCGGCCACGGCTCCCGAGATCTCTACCATTGAACCAGCCGCTCCGACGGCTTTGTCTATCCGAATCCAGAGCGGCGGCCCATCACGCTCAGCGTAAAGCACTAGGGCGCCGTCTCGGTCCTCGGCATCGTTCACCAGCGTCCAAGGCTCTTTGCTGAGCAACTCACGGTAGTATTCAGCCAAACGGTCTTTGTCCCATTGGCTTCGGAAGGTGATCTGCAGAGCGTCCTCAGAACCAGACCGCCCCACAACCTGGGCAGCTGGCGGCACGAGCAGTACCGGCAAGGCGTCGGCCATCCTGGCCTGGTCCACCTGCACGTCAGGCTGGCAAGCGGACAATGCCGCGAGAGCGAGAATTAGCATGGCATATCGCACGCGCGGAGCTTAGCCGCTCGGCCAGGGCGTGGCAAGCCGGCGCGTTGCCCATCCCAGAGGCTCAGGGCTATTGTTCTCCGGGAAAGTCGCTTCCGAGCTCGGCCGCAGCTCGAAATCGCTGTCGGTAAAGGAGTTGGCCATGGCCGGCCACAGCAAATGGAAACAAATCAAGCACAAGAAGGCGCTCACCGACCAGCGGCGGGCGTCGGCATGGACCAAGGTCATCCGGGAAATCACCGTGGCGGCGCGGGCCGGCGGGGGTGACCCAGCTGCGAATCCGCGGCTGCGCACCGCAATGGAGGCGGCTCGCGCGGTGAACATGCCGAACGACAACATCGAGCGAGCAATCAAGAAGGGCACCGGCGAACTCGCGGGCAGCCAATTGGAAGAGTTCGCCTACGAAGGGTATGGCCCAGGGGGTGCCGCGATCTATATCGAAGGAACGACGGACAACCCAAATCGAACCGTGGCGGCGATCCGGCACGCGCTCAACCGCAATGGGGGTAATCTCGGCAGTGCCAATTCGGTCGCCTGGATGTTCGATCGTAAAGGCCAGATCTACCTGGATGCCACCCGCCACGACGAAGAGTCCACACTCGAAGCTGCCCTAGACGCCGGCGCGGAGGATTTCGAACGCGAGGGAGATCAGTACCTCGTCTCAGCATCCCCAACCGAGTTCCATGCCGTCGCGGATCGCCTCATGGCACAGGGACTGGATGCGGTGGAGGTCGAGCTGGCGATGGTTCCCAAGAGCACGGTACGAATGGAGGGCCAGGAGGCCGAACAACTCCTGCGTCTCATCGAGGCCTTAGAAGACCTCGACGATGTCTCACGCGTGTTCTCGAACTTCGACATCGACGCCGAGACGATGGCTGAGGTTTCCAGCTGATGAGCCCTAAGCGGTGAAGATCTTGGGTATCGACCCAGGTGTCGCCACCGTTGGCTATGGCGTAGTCGCAGGCGACCCGGGTCGCCCCGCTCAGTTGATCGAGTGCGGTGTCTTGCGAACAGATCCCAAGACACCCCTCGCGGAGCGACTTCACTCGATCCACCTCGGCATGACTGACCTCCTGGCGCGGCACCAACCCGATGCCGTCGCCGTCGAGAGCATCTTCAACAGCAAGAACGTTCGGACGACCGTCGTGCTTGGCCATGCCCGTGGGGTCATTCTGCTCACTGCGGAGCAAGCCCACATCCCCATCGCTGAGTACGCCCCGGCAACCGTCAAGCAGGCGGTCGTCGGTCGAGGACGCGCCGCGAAGGCCCAGGTGGGCTACATGGTGGCGCAGTTGCTCCGCCTACGCTCGGCACCGACTCCATCCGACGCCGCCGATGGGGTAGCGCTCGCGCTCACCCACTTGCTGCGCATCGGGCGTATCCAACCCGGCCGCAGTGCCCTTCTGGGGACTCGATGATCGCGACCCTGACCGGCGTTCTCGCCGAGCGCACCGGCGATACGCTCATCGTCCAGACAGAGGGGGGGGTGGGGTACGCAGTGACCGTCCCGTTGGGCGTGCACGAGCGCCTACCGGAGATCGGGAGTCGGGTCAGCCTGTTCACCGAGCTGGTCGTGCGAGAGGACGGCTGGGCGCTCTACGGCTTCGATCGGGCTGGCGAGCGCCGAGTCTTCCAGCGGTTGCTCGCTGCAAGCGGCTTCGGGCCGCGTCTCGCCCTCGCGGTGTTGTCGACCCTGGGCCCGGAGCGTACCGTATTGAGCATCCAAGACCGCGACATCGCGGCGCTCAGCACAGTCAATGGCATCGGCAAGAAGAAAGCCGAACGGTTGGTGGTCGAACTGCAGGACAAATTCAAGGATTTCCGGGTCGATACGACGATCTCGCGGCGGCGGGGTTCCGACGCCGCCGTGCGCGCACTTACGGCATTGGGTTACCCGGCAGCGGCCGCAGAAGCGGCGGTCCGCGAGGTCGTAGCGACGATCGGGGCCGAGGATACGGCCCAGATCGTCCGGCTCGCCCTCCAACAACTCACAACCCCAAGGAAGACCCACGTATGACGGTCCCTGGTGTGACGGCCGAGTGGAATTGCACCCGCTGCGGATCCACCAACCGCAAATTGGTGCCGACCGGCACGGAACAAGTCCGAGACCGGTGTGTCTCCTGTAGGGTGAAACACATCGTCCGGCCGGGAGACCGGCCGGTCCGATGGGAAGCGAAACTCGCCGGCTGATGTCCAGAGTCGAGATCACGACCCCCACCGCCCTGCCTGAGGAGTCCGGAGCGGAAGCGACACTCCGGCCCTCACAGTTAGACGAATTCATTGGTCAAGAACGCGTGAAGACCTCGCTTCAAATCGCGATCGAGGCAGCCCGCGGACGAGGGGATACCCTCGATCACACGTTGTTCTTCGGCCCCCCCGGCCTCGGGAAGACCACGTTGGCCATCCTCATGGCCAAGGAGATGGGGGTCCAGATTCGCACCTCCTCCGGGCCGGTGCTCGAGAAACCCGGTGATCTGGTGGGCTTGCTGACTTCTTTGGGCCCGGGTGACATCCTCTTTATCGATGAGATTCACCGGCTCCGACCGACGCTCGAGGAATTTCTCTATCCCGCCATGGAGGACTACCGCGTGGATGTGCGTATCGCGGACGGTCCCAACGCCCAGACTATTCCCATGGCGCTCGAGCAATTCACGTTGATCGGCGCGACCACGCGATTCGGCCTCATGACTCCACCAATGCGGGCGCGATTCGGACTCGTCGAGCGGCTCAATTTCTATCCGGACGAGGAACTCCGCCTCATCGTCCACCGCTCCGCCGCGATCCTCGACGTACCCATCGATGACGCTGGCGCGAGGGAGCTCGCGAAGCGCAGCCGCGGTACACCGCGCGTCGCGAATCGCCTGCTGCGTCGTGTGCGAGACTTTGCCCAGGTCCGAGCAAGTGGTGCCATTACGGCCACGGTTGCCGGTGATGCCTTGGCGCAACTCAATGTCGATGAATTTGGGCTCGATGACATGGACTCCCGGATTCTCAAGACGATCATCGAGAAATTCGGTGGCGGCCCCGTGGGGGTAAACACGGTCGCGGTAGCCGTCGGCGAAGATAGCGGCACTCTCGAAGAGGTCTATGAACCTTTCCTCATTCAGCAAGGGTTTCTCGAGCGGACGCCCCGCGGACGCCGGGCGACGGCCATGGCCTTTCGCCGGTTCGGGTACACCCCGCCCCAGGGACAAGCAACCATCTTTGACGGCTGAGCTTCCTGGTCGAACAGCAGACTTCGACTACCACCTTCCGCCGGACCTGATTGCCCAGGAGCCTCTCCCGAACCGTGAGGCGAGCAGGCTCCTCGTGGTGCAGCGCCCGGCCCAAGGGTCGCCTAGCGGGACGCTCACGGACTCCTACTTCCGCCAGCTGCCGGAGTTGATTCCGTCCGGTGATCTCCTCGTTGTCAACACGACGAAAGTGCGGCACGCTCGGCTGGTCGGAACGCGTCCCTCGGGCCGACCTGCCGAAGTTCTGCTCATCCATCCTGCCGCGGATGACACCTGGGTCGCATTGGGAAAACCGGGGAGCGCATTGCGGCCTGGCAAGCGGGTTGACCTGGCTCCTGACGTCTGGATCGGAATCGAGCGCGTCCTCCCAAACGGCCATCGCGTAGTGCGATTCCACGGTGCGACCGCCACAGAGGCGATCGCCCAATTTGGCCGTGTCCCCCTCCCGCCTTACATCACGCGTGAGCCCACTGCGGCCGACGCGTCTCGGTACCAGACCGTGTACGCCGAACGGGAGGGTAGTGTTGCAGCTCCGACAGCCGGATTGCATTTCACCGCATCCATCCTCGAGCGCCTGGAGCAACGGGGCATCGGGCTCGCCGGTATCGATCTGGAGGTCGGACCGGGCACCTTCAAACCGGTCGAGCAGGAGTTCATCGCCGACCATCACATGCATCCTGAACGATTCGACATTTCTGAAGCTGCCGCCACGCAAATCACGGAGACTCGTAGGCAGGGGGCGAAGGTTTGGGCGGTTGGGACGACGGTGGTACGGGCTTTGGAAAGCGCTGCCTTCGCGGGCGAGCCCGAGGCAGGTCGCCACGAGACCACCCTTCTCATCGCTCCGGGATATCGCTTCAAGGTCGTCGACCGGCTCGTGACCAATTTCCATCTTCCCCGCTCGACACTCTTGATGCTGGTGTCAGCGTTCGCCGGATTCGCGCTCACGATGGAGGCGTACCGACATGCGATTGCCCAACGTTATCGGTTCTACTCGTACGGTGACGCGATGGTGGTCATGTAGGAGGAACATGCTCCGACGAGACATGGTCCGTGTTTGAATTCACCCTCCAGGGAACGGCGGCCAATGCGCGGGCCGGCTCGATCCTTCTCCCTCACGGCACGGTGGAGACTCCTGCCTTCATGCCGGTGGGGACGTACGGGGCCGTTCGGGGGCTGCATCCGGCAGAGCTCGAGCGCGCCGGCGCGCAGATCATCCTGGGGAATACCTACCATCTCCATGTCCGACCCGGCGAAGCCACCATCCAAGCCCTCGGAGGACTCCACGGCTTCACCTCGTGGCGCCGACCCATGTTGACTGACTCCGGCGGATTCCAGGTGTTCAGCCTGCAGGGGCTCCGGTCCATTTCCGAGGAGGGCGTCGAGTTTCAAAACCCCCTGAACGGGGATGTCCACTTCCTGACCCCGGAGCGGGCTACCGAAATCCAATGGGCGCTTGGGGCCGACGTGGCGATGGCCTTCGATCATGTCGTCCCAGGTCAAGCGCCGCACCACTCTGCACTCGAAGGGATGGAGCGGACGCTCCGATGGCTCGAGCGGTGCGCGTCATGCCACAACGGGCTCGATCGGGGGCAGACCCGCCAGACACTCTGGCCCATCATCCAGGGAGGGGCACATGAGGAGCTTCGGCTGCGCTCCGCCGAGGAAACGCTGGCCCGCGGTTCCTGGTCGGGGATCGCTATCGGCGGCCTGTCTGTCGGGGAGCCTAAGTCCCTCATGCACCGATTGCTGGAACTGCTCCATCCGGTGCTGCCGCCCACGGTCCCCCGTTATCTTATGGGTGTCGGCTTTCCTCCGGATTTGCTGGAGGGGATCGCCCGCGGGGTTGATCTGTTTGACTGCGTGGCGGCGACACGAAACGGGCGCCACGGCAGCGCCTGGACCGCGTCAGGAAGACTCAATATCCGGGCGGCGCAGCACCGGACCGCGGATGAACCGATCGACCCGGAATGTGATTGTGAGGTCTGCGCGCGATTCTCGCGAGCTTATCTGCGCCATCTCTTCATGGCCGAAGACATGCTGGGCCTACGACTCGTATCAATCCACAATGTCCGGTTCGCGATTCGACTGACTGAACAGGCTCGGGCGCACGTTCTGGATGGGACGTTCGAGCATTGGAGCCGGCGCTGGCTCACCCGCTATCACGAGAGAGGAAACGAGTGAACGTTCTTGCGCTCAACTTGATACCGACCCCGCAGGGACAGGGTGGAGGGCTCACGGTGCTGATGGTCCAACTTGGCCTCATCGCACTCGTCTTCTATTTCCTGATCATCCGACCGCAATCGCAGGCACGAAAGCGCCATGAACAAGTCCTCGACAACCTCAAGCGAGGCGACAAGATCATGACGAGCGGCGGGATCATGGGGAAGGTGAAGGACATCAAAGACGACAAGGTCACCGTGGAAAGCGGATCCTCGTCGGTCGTCGTCCACCGTCGCAGAATTGTGCAAGTGGGTGATGCGATCGGCCCCGACGCGAATGTGAAGAGGTGATGTCGCTCCGTCCCCTCCACCTATTGGGCTCTCCGCCACTCCGGGAACGAAGCTCGGAGGTTGCCACCGTCGATGAAGACACACGCCGCTTCATTGACGATTTGTTCAAGACCATGGACGCTGCCAAGGGTGTTGGACTCGCGGCAAACCAGGTCGGGGTCACAACGCGCATTGCCGTTGTGGACGCCGACGGGCATCGATTTGCCATGGTCAATCCGGTGATCGTCGAACAGGAGGGGAAGGACGTCGCTGAAGAGGGATGTCTCTCTATCCCGGATCTCTATGCAGACGTGACGCGATCGACCCGAGTGGTCCTCGAAGCGCTCGACCGGGACGGTTGTCCGTTCCGACTGGAGGCGGAGGGATTGAAAGCCCGAGTGATTCAACACGAAATCGATCATCTCGATGGCATCCTGTTCGTCGATCGACTGAGTCCCCTCAAGCGGAAGCTGCTCGTCAAGCGATGGAGGAAGTCGCGTAAAGGCGCTGGACACATCCAGGAGATCGCCGCCTCCGACACGAAGGCCTGATGCGCCTCGTCTTCTTTGGCACCCCCGAGTTTGCGGTCCCCTCGCTTCGCGCGCTTCTCAGAGAAGAACACGACATCGTGGGCGTCGTCACCCAACCGGACCGGCCAAAAGGGCGGTCTCGATCCCAGCTCGTTCCTCCAGCCGTCAAGATCGCGGCTCAACATCTGGACCTCCCAGTTCTCCAACCAGAGCGTCCAGTAGGCGATCTCTTCGCGGCACAACTCCGGCGGCTCGCACCGGACCTGGGCGTGGTGGCCGCCTACGGACATATCCTCCGACCCGACATCCTCGACATCCCGCCCCTGGGGATGATCAACGTGCATGCATCGGTGCTCCCACGGTGGCGCGGTGCGGCCCCGATCCAGGCCGCCATTCTGGCCGGCGACACCGCGACCGGTGTGAGCATCATGGAAATGGAGGAGGGCCTCGACACCGGCCCGGTGCTGCTCACGATCGAGACCCCGATCGCGCCTGGGGAGACCTTCGGCACCCTGAACGCCCGATTGGCTGAACTGGGAGCAACAGCTCTCCTCCAGGCGATCGAGCAACTAGCGGAGGGAACCTCAACACCCGAACCGCAAGATGACGCCCGTGCGTGCTACGCGCCCAAGATCACGCGGGAGACAGCACACTTGAACTGGAATGCACCGGCGGAAGAGGTGGCGCGTCATGTTCGCGCG
>JABDII010000393.1 GCA_013003805.1 Gemmatimonadales bacterium | reverse complement strand
CGCCGCCACCTGCACCTCTTCATCTACCTCCTGGGTGATGTGTGCGAGCTCGACCTCGGTGGCGATGCCTTCGGCCAGGAGATACTGCGGGAACCGGACCAGTGGATCGCGAGTGGCCTCTTCCTCTCGTTCTGAGGGCGGGCGGTAGTGCACCTCGTCATCGGAGAGGGAGTGGCTGTACGGCCGGATCACTTGGGCATGAATGAGGGCAGGGCCCTGCCGTTGGCGAGCGTGCTCCGCGGCACGTCCCAGTGCGTCGTATGACGCCAGCGGGTCGCAGCCGTCCACCTCTTCGAGGTAGAGATCGGGGAAGCCGGTCAGCAGTTTCGAGATCGAGCCCCCAGCCGTGTTGACCTCAACCGGTACCGAAATGGCATATTCGTTGTCCTCGATCAAATACACGACCGGCAGCTTCAGGTTGCAGGCCGTGTTGAGCGACTCCCAGAACTCCCCCTCGCTAGTGGTACCTTCGCCGGCCGAGCAAAACACCACCTCGTCGCCGTGCATCATCCTCTCGCGATCGGGGATGTCGGGGTTCTGGCTATAACGGAGCCACGCCTCGGCCGAGCCCACCGCCTTCAGGAATTGCGTGCCGGTTGGGCTCGATGCGCTCACGATGTTGAGGTCTTCGTGACCCCAGTGCGAGGGCATTTGGCGTCCACCGGAGTTTGGGTCGTCGGCCGCGGCGACGGCGGACAGAAACTGCTCCGTCGGCGTCATGCCGAGCCCGAGACACAAGGCGCGATCTCGATAGTAGGTGTAGAACCAATCGTAGCCGGCGCGAAAGATCTTCGACGCAGCAACCAGGACCGCTTCATGCCCCGCGCCTGAGATCTGAAAGAAGATCTTGTTCTGGCGCTTGAGCTGGATCTCCTTGTCGTCGATCCGACGAGAAAGCAGCATGAGCCGGTAGATATCGAGCAGCTCTGCCTTCTCGAGCTTGGCGGCAGCGGGCGGCTTGGTACTACGACCGGAAGTGCTTGTTGCCATAGAGTTTACGAAGCGAGGATGGTCAGGGGTTGATACCCGGGTCCACTAAGATACCCCGAGGCCCGGGGATGGCGGGAGGTCTTCCGGGCTGACAGACGCTATTCCCGGGCTCTCTCGCCGGGGCCTTCAGGCACCGCGCGGTCCAGCTCGAGCCATTCGAGCGGCAACGCGCGTTGCTGCATTTCCTTGGAACACCAGTCGAGGACACGGTTCCGAACGGTCTCGGGCACATCTCGGTGGCGATCCGCCGTGCCTTTCACGAAGAGCTTGGCTTCAGTTGCCAAGATGTGAGGCGGACCCATCTCGAACGCATCCCCATGCTGCTGCATATAGTGAAAGCTGCATTTCCTGACGACACTCTCGAGCTCTTCAGCGGTGAGCGGCGCCATCCCCAGAAAGCTCACGACCTGACGGATGATCGCAGCCAGGTCGCGTTTCATGTCCTCGAAGTGTACGAAGAGCACGTTCTTGTCCTGACCGGACCGCTTCCACCACCCCTCCACATGTGCCGGCCAACTCCCCCACCACATCAATTCGTCCGAGCAAAACCACTGTTCAATCTCGTCGAGGCCGGGTGCGAACCTGCCCATGTTGGCGTGGAGGAAATCGGCGCAGCTCGCAAAACACGACACAGGGTGACGGGCCACGTACACATACTTTGCCTCTGGTGCGTCGGGACAAAGCTGTGAGGGGAGGTGCGTCTTGATCACGCGCGACGGGCGCTCAGCACCGATGAGGGGTGCGTCGTCCATGGATACACTCTTCGAGGCTTCCAACCATGGCGACACCGCATACAACGCAGTTCCCGTTTCGACCAAATCGCCCTTGCCCCGCCGCACGATCTCGTACACCAGATGCTGCATCCACGTGGTGCCGCACTTCATCTGCGTGACGACGAAGACGTCCTCGGGGCGAGCCTGGTAGGCAAACCCACGTTCGAAGCTTTCCGGACTGCACGTACCCCTCGGGCCCGAAACCTCCCGAACCCGAAAGGTGGCTTTGGCCAGCGCGCCCGTGCTGAACCGGCCGAGCACATTCAGGATGGGAGATAGAAGCACCGCGTGCCGGCGCAGTGTTCGCTTAAACCGCTCACGTTGAGCGGCAGCAAGACCGTAGTACCCGAGCCCTTGAGTCTTTTCATCTTCCCACCGTAGAAC
>JABDII010000392.1 GCA_013003805.1 Gemmatimonadales bacterium | reverse complement strand
TCCAAACGGAGACCGACGAACAACTCGAGTTGGTGCTTACGGGAGAGCAAATGGAACGGTATCGCGCTCTCCGTACTCGAATCCAAGAGCGCTTTCGGTCACAGCGGGGCGGACGCCGGCCTCCCGGAAGTCGCTAGGCTCGAACCGAATGAGCACGGTGTCAGTGGCCGTTTAGGAAATCGAGCAACACTGCGCTCATGGCGCGAGCTCCAACAAAGATGCTCTCCTCATCGGCCACATAGTCCGGCGTGTGCGGCATGCCCACCCATCCCTCGGCGGGGTTGGAGACGCCAAGAAAGAGCATTACCCCCGGCACTTCCTGCTGGAATGATCCGAAGTCTTCGCTGAACGCCGGGTTTACGTTACTCAGCAGCGTCACGCCGTCGGGGCCCACGACCGACGCCACGCTCTCCTGAGCCTGAAGTACCAGTTCCGGATCGTTGGTGACGCCTGCAACCCATTTTTCTTCGTAACTGATCCGCAGACTGACGTCTTCAAAATCCAGTTGTGCCAACTGAGCCTCGACCAATTGCCGCGCGCCGAGGTTCGCGGTGCTGATGGTAGCAACAACCACAGTGCCACCGCTCCCCCGGCGCGGACGACCCACCTGCACGAGAATGGCATCGTAGGGAGCCGCTTCTGCCGCCCGCTCTTGGGACACAGTCCCCACGTCGCGAATGCGGTTGCGGACCTCGTCCGCCGCCGCCGCCAAATCGCCGGTTCCAGAAAGTGTTACTCTAACCCGGTCGCGCCATGCCATCAGGGTTTCGGACGCGGTGGCCAACTGTCCGACGTTAAACGGCGCCGTGTGGTAGGCGAAGATTGCAGCGGGTTTCACATCTCGGAAAACACCATCGGCGAGCATTGCACGCGCGCCAGTTGCGCGCTCTTCCGCCGGCTGAAAGATGAACAAGATGGACCCGCGAAGTTGGTCGCGCACGGCAGCGAAGCCTTCGGCGAGCGCCAGTCCTATCGTCACGTGAATGTCATGTCCACAGATGTGACGAACGCCCGGCTTGAGTGACCGAAATTCGACGGGATCAGTGGCGTCTGAGGTCACGGCATCCATGTCGGCACGGAACGCCACCACGGGTCCGGGCTGGGAACCTTCCAACACGCCCACCACGCCATGACCGCCGACACCGGTTCGGACTGTGATGCCGAGCTTCTGCAGCCGATCTGCCACGATACCGGCGGTCCGCTCCTCTTCTCCCGACACCTCGGGGTGGCGATGCAAGTCGCGCCGAACGTCGATCAGCTCTTGCCGCAGGGTTTCGAGCTGTTGGGCAACTTTGGCTTGGAGGTCATTGACGTCTTGTGCGCGACCGAGCGTAGGAACGAGGACAAGCAGTGCAATCGTGCCAGGGAACAGCCAAGGGCGATTCATCAGGGGGCCTCGGATCAGACAAAACGGGTTAATCGCTGAACCCACGGGGTGAGCTCATGTTCAAGCTGAGCGGCTCATTCCTGCTGCGGTTGGCAGCTCATCTGGCCCGTCGTCGGAAGGCTTCGTAGCCGGCGCCGATGGCGAGCCAGAGGAGGATGACCCCGAACGCATAAGCCGAGACCTGCGGCAAGATGAAGAAGAAGGTGCCTGCCAACACCAGCCCAAGGCTGATCGGGCCGAAGAAGGATCGTCGGGCTCCAGCCGCGACTGTCCTCAAGGCGATCGCGGCCTGCCGCCGTCGTTCCCGTGCGGTGCGGCGGTGGGTGTCGGCTGAGATCTCGGGTTCTTCCCGGCCCAGCGAGCCAGGAAGCACGTAGCCGAGCCGGCCGGGGCGGCGTGGGAGAAGCCGCCGGATCTCCGTGCTCCGGGCGATGTCACGCCGGAAGCGCTGTTCGGCCTCCTCCGCCAAAGCCGACCCATCGATGAACACGTCCAGCTCGTAATTCCCGAGCAGGCTCGACGCGTTGAGATTGCTCGAGCCAATCCGGACCCAGCGGCCGTCAACTACCAGAGACTTGGCGTGCAGCATGGGGCCGTTCCACTCGTAGATCCGGACGCCGGCCCTCAACAGGTCACGATACCCGATGCGAGTGAGATTCCGGACGACCGGAATGTCGCTGGAACCCGGCACGAGCAAACGAACGTCTACCGCCTCGCGCGCCGCATCAATGAACACCCGGGACAACCGGCGCGGGGCGACGAGGTAGGCATCGGTGATCCACAGGCGTTCCGTGCACCCTGCTGCCAAGAGTTCCAGCATGCGGAACACCCGGCCACGGCCGGGGACCCCCGCTACGACCTGAACCGCGGCCTCGCCTGATGCCGGGACATCGGTGGCGTGCTCTTCGGAGGGAAGGGCTCCGCGCGCTTGGGTCCAGAGAGTGGCGAAAGACTGATCCAGCGCGGCGGCGGCAGGTCCCTCAATCTCGACTGCGGTATCACGCCACGGACGCACCTCGCGCGATGCATCACCGGCCCATTCATTGCCGATGCACATGCCACCGACAATCGCCCTGATCCCATCCGCCACTACGAGCTTTCGGTGATCACGGGTCAGATTGGCAAGCACATCGAGCACCCGGGGTGGGTTGAAGCTTCGGACCTCAACACCCGCCGCGCGCAACGTGCGCCAGAGTTGCCGCGACGTGCCGCGGGATCCCAGCCAATCATACAGCACCCGAACGCTCACGCCGCGCTGGGCAGCTGCCAACCAGGCCTCGGCGAAGCGCCAGCCAGTCTCGTCGCTACGGATGATGTAGTTCTCGAAGTGGACCCACCGCTCCGCACCGGTGATCACGTCCAGCATTGCGTCCAGCGCTCCCGCGTCCAGCACGAGGCGTACAGCGTTTCCGGGGACGGGACGCGAGCGAGCGGTTCGGGACATCACGCGCTGCATGCCAACGCCAGGCCTGGTGCTCGGCGTGGTCACCTTGATCATGGAGGACCGAGGCCGAACACCCGTTCGTGAGGACGAAGCGCTTCGAGTACAAACTCGATGTGTTCATCCAGCGGAACACCGAGTTCCTCACAGCCCTGCCTGACGTCCTCGCGATTTACTCCACGAGCAAAGGCCTTGTCTTTGAGTTTCTTCTTGACGCTCTTGACGCTGAGATCCACGAGGCTGCGCGATGGCCGCACCAGTGCACAGGCCACGAGAAACCCCGACAGCTCGTCCACGCCAAAGAGTGCCTGCGCCATTGGGGTCTCCCTGGGTACGCCGGTATAGGTTGCATGGCCCAGAATTGCCTGGCCCCATTCCTCTGGGAACCCTTGGGCCGTAAGGATTCGAACGCCCTCGCTCGGATGTTCCTGGTCGGGGGAATGGTCTGGGTTGGGGAATCGCTCATAGTCGAAATCGTGTAACAACCCAACGATTCCCCATGCGTCGGTATCCGCTCCATCGCGTGCTGCCGTAGCGCGCATGACGATCTCGACCGCGTACATATGGCGGCGTAGCGCCTCGGAGGCGGTGTACTCGTGCATGATCGCAACCGCGCGTTCCCGGGTCCAGTCCATGGGTGCTCCTCCTAGGGTCGAGACCGCTCGGCGGTTTTCGCCAGGCTGGCGGTGAGTGGTACCCGGATGACCTCCTGCCCGTCGAGGGCGATCTCGAAGGCGTATTTTCCGGTGCCCGGGAGCGGCACGTCGAAGACCAACACCGCCCCGGCCTCCAATTCAATCACGCCGGCCGGCGGCTCGCCGAACTCTACCGTCCCGGTGCCGCCGAGCAGTTCCTGGCCGTGCTCGTCCACGAACCGAATACGAATAGGATGGCTGCCGATTTCGGTGCGCCGTCCCCGTACCCGGAGGACCAAATGGGTCCGCGGGTGCACGGCCGGGAATTGCGCAACCCAAACATGCTGAAAGATGCCCAACACGGACAGCTTGCCCCGTTGGTCGATCAGAGCGTAGTCCGCGATGACGGCGAAGTCGATGTGCATGGGTGTGCAGTCCTCCTGCGAAGGCTACTGACGCGCCTCTCGCGTGAGCCGGGCGATGGTCTCTTCCCAGTCCTCGACCGTCGTTGCGGGCGGGAGGCAGTGGGTCGCTCGACAGGCATAGGCGCAAGTGGTGGCCAGGTTTCCGGCCATCGCCGCGATGGGTGCTGGCAGGGGCCGGCTAGGCCCGCCGGGGCTCACGCGCTGTACTGTTCGTCGTGGGACGGGGGCCCGAAGGGCGGACGCCAGCATGCGGTCCGCCGTCTCGTTGTTCTCCGGGCCGACGACAATCAGGTGGGTCGTGGGGTTCAGGACCCGGTCGACCGCGAGGAAGTACGTCGAGCCGTGGATTCCGAGACCGGCGGCGGTCCCGGCGAACGCACGCAGCACGGCATCCCGCCGGTCTCGATGGCGATCCTGGTCAGTGAGTTCATAGAGCCGTGCCCAGACGATGGACGCCATCCCGTTGGGAGACGGGGTGGGAGTGTCTTGGATCGATTTCGCGCGGGCCGGGAGAAGGCCCTCGCCCTCGACCGTCGCCGCGACATCGAAGAGGCCACCACCGGTCTGATCCCAATACTCTCGCCACACGCGATCCATCACGGCCTCCGCCCAGTCGAGCCATTGGTGGTGTCCGGTGACTTCGAACGCGTCCAGCGCCGCGTTGGCCACCTGCACCTGGTCGTCGAGAAACTGCTCATCGCCGCCGGGCCGGTGGGAGACCGTGTCGCTCGCGGGATTCTCACTTCGAATCCGGGCGAGGGTCTTCATCGCGTGCTCGCGAGCCCACCTGTCATCCACAACGGCCCCTGCCTGGAGCATCGCCCCCGCCATCATGGCGTTCCAATTGGTGTAGCGCGTATGGTCGACGAACGGCGCCGGTCGCTGGTTGCGGGCTTGGAGCAATTTTTCCTGCGCCGTCTTGAGCAGGCGCGCCGCGGCCTCGGCAGTGCGTGTTTGAGCGAGGGCGACTTTGCCAATCGGAAGGGCGGCAAAGAGTACGTTCTTGTCGGGGTTGTGCTGCATTTCGCCGGCGGTCCCGATATCGTAGTAGGCCGCCGCGACATCCAGCTCGTCCGAGGTGAGCACCGCCGCGGCCTCGGCGCGGGTCCACGTGAAGTAGTCGCCGTCGTCATCCAAGCCGACATCGGCGTCCTGACTGGCGGCGTATCCGCCCTCCGGGTCGGATGCCACGTCCCGCACCCAGCGCACGATCCCCCGAACGGCGTCGGCATACTCTTCGGTCCCAAAGGCGAGGTAGGCCTCCACATACGCTCGCAACATCTCGGCATTGTCGTATGCCATCTTCTCGAAGTGCGGCACGATCCAACGGCGGTCGACGCTGTAGCGATGGAAGCCACCACCGAGTTGATCGTAGACGCCGCCGCGCGCCATCCGGGTGAGTGTCGTTTCCACGATCTCCCGGGTGCGAGAGGCCCCGGTCTCGTACCATCGAGCGAGGAGCAATCGAATGGCGCTCGGGTGGGGAAACTTGGGCTCCCGACCGAAGCCGCCGTATTGAGGATCGAAGGAACGGTCGATCTGGGCTACCGCATCGTCGAGTATCGAGGGAGAGACATCACCTGCCTGAGTCTCATCGAGGTGCTCCTCGACGAGACGCCGGAGCGTAGACGCTTGATCGAGTACCTCGGCTCCGCTGGTTCGGTAGACCTCCAAGACGCGCTCGAGCACCGACCGAAACCCAGGCCGGCCGTATTTCCCGTCTGGCGGAAAGTAGGTTCCGCCATAGAAGACCTCGCCGTCGGGCGTGAGAAACGCAGTCAGGGGCCAGCCGCCCTGGCCCGAGAAGGCCTGGACGGCTCGCTGGTAACGGGCGTCGACATCAGGCCGCTCGTCGCGATCGACCTTGATGCAGATAAAATGCTGATTCAGGAAGTCTGCGAGCGTAGCGTCTTCATACGATTCCCGGTCCATGACGTGGCACCAATGACACCAGGCCGCTCCAATATCGAGCAAAATCGGTCGGTTCCCTTCCCGAGCCGCATCGAACGCGTCGCCGCTCCAGCTGTGCCAGTGAATCGGTTGGTGAGCGGCAGACTGGAGATAGGCGGATGATGCGGCGTCGAGGCGGTTGCGACTCATGGTCAAAACCGGGATGAGGGGCAGGCGTGCGCGAGAACGCACGCCTCACACCGCGGCCGCCTGGCGATACACACCTGTCGACCGTGCCAAATCAAGAGGTGGGCCAACAAGGCCCAATCCTTCCGGGGGAACAGTTCCACCAAGTCTCGTTCGATCTTGAGGGCATCCTTTTGCTTCGAGAGTCCAAGCAGTCGCGTCAGGCGAGTCACATGGGTATCGACCACGATGCCCTCATTGATCCCGAACGCGTTCCCAAGCACTACGTTGGCCGTCTTCCGCCCCACCCCCGGCAGGGCGTGGAGTGCCACCATGGTCTCGGGGACCTCCCCTTCATGTTCGGCAACGAGAACCTGCGCCATCGCGATCAGGTTCTTGGACTTGCTGCGGAAGAACCCCGTCGAGCGAATAATCTCCTCGAGATCCTCCTGAGCTGCCGCGGCGAGCGCTCCAGCCGTCGGGTAACGGGAGAAGAGTATCGGCGTCACCATGTTGACTCTGGCATCGGTGCATTGCGCGGAGAGAATCGTGGCGACCAGGAGTTGATACGCGTTGGCATGCTCCAGCGCGCAGTGGGCTTCCGGGTACTCTGCCTTGAGCAACCGAAGCACTTCCTTGGCCCTGGCCTCGATCGACGCACGCGACCGACCGCGCAAGTTGGGCTGCTTCGCCGCCCTCGTGGCGGCCTTGCCCTTCGTGCGGGAGGTAGCTCGTCTGGTTGACGGCTTCCTCGAGGTCATGGATTCCTCCGATCCTGGGCGAATGCGATGAACTCCCCGCACGATTGAGTGTTCAGGACATGTTTCCGCGTGAGCCAACCCTTGCGGGCGACGCCGACACCGAACGACACATTGGAGAGCCCCGCGGCGTTGTGGGCGTCGGCGCCGATCGCGATGACTACACCCAAGTCTCGCGCGCGGCGCAAGACGCGCCAATCCAAGTCGAGGCGGTGAGGGTCGGCGTTGATTTCGATTGCCACCCCGCTCGTAGCCGCCTTCTCGAAGACGCGGTCGAGATCGACTTCATAGGCACTGCGCGCTAAAAGGAGCCGGCCGGTTGGGTGCCCGATGATCGTAACGTAGGGGTTGTCTATCGCAGTGAGAAGACGAGCGGTCATCTCGTCCTTCGGCATGGTCAATCGGTTGTGGATCGATGCGATCACAAAGTCCAGCGTGTCGAGGGTAGCCGCATCGTAGTCCAGTGCTCCATCCGGGAGGATGTCCGATTCCACTCCCTTGAGCACCCGTATGCCGGACACCGCAGCATTGACCGCATCGATCTCGTCGCCCTGTCGCCGGAGATCTGTGGCACTCAGGCCGCCGGCATAGGCAGCCGAGTGGCTGTGGTCGGAGACACCCAGGTACTCGTATCCAGCCTCTCGTGCTGCGAGCGCGAGCTCCTCGATAGAACTGGACCCGTCGGAATCGGGAGTATGGCAGTGGAGCACTCCGCGTAAGTCACCGGCCTCGACGAGCGAAGGAAGCCCACCTGTTTCGGCCGCGGTGATTTCGTCCGATCCCTCGCGAAGCTCCGGTGGAATGAGCTCGAGACCGAGCGCGCGATAGAAAGTCTGCTCATCGGGCGTTGGCACGAAAGTGCTCCCGCGCCATAACGCCGCCCCGCTGGTGGTGTAGCCCAGCGAGCGCGCATGGCTCTCCACCTGAGCCAGATGCTCGGGGCTCCCGGTCACCTGAACGAGGACCGTGCCCGCATTTACCGGCGTCGTCACCACGATGGTTGCAGTCCCTCCACCGGCGAATTGCACCGTGACACGGCGCTCATCGCGGCTGGCGAATTCCTGGATCCCGGGGAGCTGGCTTAGGCGCTGGAACACATCGGCGGGTGTGGCATCGGCAATGAGGAGGACAACCAGATCACGGACCAGCTCGCACCGACGCCTGAGGTCGCCGGCCACGATGGCGGCGGTAACGCGCGGCATGCGTCCCAGGGCACCGACGAGCCGTTCGGCCTCGTCGGTGGCGTGATGCACCAGTTTGAATTCGCGACTCCGTTGCAGATACGCGATCGCCTTGGCGATATTGCTCGCCGTTCGATGTCCAAATCGCGGTAGCTTAGCAAGGCGTCCGTCCAGCGCGGCCACCTCGAGCTCGGGCAACGTCTCGATGCCGAGGGTTGAGTGTATCTGACGGATCCTGGCCACGCCGAGGCCTGAGATCGCCAGCATGTCAACGAGCCCCGGGGGGACTTGGCCCCGGAGGTCCTCGAGCAGCTGACTCCGTCCGCTTGCCATCACGTCGTGGATGACTTGGAGTGTACTCGGGCCGATGCCTCGGGTGGAGGCGAGTGAGCCATCCTCCAAGGCCGTCTCGATAGACTTGGGCAACCCCTTCACCGTGCGAGCAGCGGAGCGGAACGCGCGAACACGGAAGGGATTCTCTCCTTTGAGCTCCATGAACGCAGCGATCTTGTCCAGCTCCTCGGCTACGGCCTTCTTGTCCACGACGAGCCTCATGAAATCTCCACAATGCCATCCGGTGCTCGGACGGATTTCGCGTCCCCTGACCGCGCGAGTCCGTGACTCCTCCACGCGAGCTCCAACAGCTCTTCCGTCCCAACGAGTGAATAGAGGCCCGCATCGTCACCGGCTGGCAGCACCGAGGCAAACGGCGGGGTACCGTCCGGACGGACCAGCCCGGCCGGTCGTGCCCCCATCACTTCGACGACACTGAATCCCATTCGCTCCGGATGCAAGCCGAAGATTCCGAGGACCCGAATTGAGTCATCGCTCGGGCCCGGTGAGAGGAACCATCCGTCGAGTGGCTCGTGCGGTTCCTCTGGCGCGATTTGAGCCCATACCGATCGATGCGACCACTGCAGGTAGTATGCGACGGGTGCGGAGCCGCTTCCGTCCTGGGGCGCAGCTCCGCGTAACACGGCGAGCCCACGGTCGCGAGCGATGCGGAACGTCCATTCGCCGACCTCCCACATCAGGTAGGCATGGTGGACGAGTCCCACAAGCTGATCGATGGC
>JABDII010000001.1 GCA_013003805.1 Gemmatimonadales bacterium | reverse complement strand
CGGTTGACTTGATCGCCTCGGTCCATCGCCAGGCGCGGCCCAGCACCAGCAACTTCCTGTTTGGCGCTGCCGCCGCTGGGGGGCCCCTGGGCGCTGCGGACGGGAGCGCCGTCCGCATCATCGGCGTTGCGACGGGTGACGTACAGGTGAGCGTATGGTGGGACGCACCGACCGATGTCGATCTCCACGTGATCGACCCGGCACAGGAGGAGGTGTACTTTGCCAACCGTGAGTCGGCGAGCGGTGGCGTGCTCGATCTCGACTCCAATCCCGCCTGTAATATCGACGGTGTGAACAACGAAAACATCGTCTGGCCGACGGGAGGCGCACCGAGTGGGAGCTACACCGTGAACCTGGTGTATTGGGACGAATGCGGTGAGCTAGAGTCAAACTATGTGGTCACAGTACAGGTCGCGGGGCAAGCCCCCCGCGTGTTCATCGGCACGTTTACCGGGGTGGGTAATCCGAGCCTCGATCGGTTCATTACGCAATTCACCCGATAGGTAGCCACCGTCTGGGAAACGGCAACGCGGCGTGGGCTGTCTCCACGCCGCGTTGCCGTTTGACATGCTGAGCGTCGATGTCGCGGCTTAGGTCGAGGAGGCCGCCAGGATCGGCGTCCCGTTGTGCCACCGGTTCCAGGTCAGCCCACACTTCTCCACGAAGTATTCCTCCGGGTGCCCGGCGCGCTGAAGCAGCTGATGGAGCATCTCATGGCGGACCACCAACTCATGGTCGGCATAGGCTTCAGCCAGCACGATCACCGCATCGGATGGGGTCTTGATCCAGAGCCCGACCTTCTCACCGATATCGGTGTCGAAGGACGAGACCTCAGGCACCACATACCATCGAATGGCTTCCATGGGGCCGAAGAGGCCTGAGCACTGCTCAGTGCGCGCCCACCAGTCGCCGAAGTGCGCTGGTGCCTCCAGAGGAACCGCTCCGTCGGGAATGTCGCTGGGTTCGAACGCCATGCAGCCGCCCACGAAGACGGGCGCGAAGGCGAGGACCAATTGAGTCCAGCGTTTTACTGTGTGCAGCGTGAGAGGCTTCATTCCGGCTCCCACGCCCGATGTAACACAAAAGCGCGATCCTTGCTGGCATCACGCTCCGCACTGCCTTTCCACCTTCGGCACCGAGCTATCTCACCCGCTTGGGGAGACCTCTAGTTTTGCGGCCCCGGATCGCTCCGGGTGTGCTCTTATCGGGCGGATCGTGTGTCCGTTCCAATTCGATTGTCTTGCTGCCGCGGGCCCAGCCCGCACCCCCTACTAGAGCGAGACCCATGCCACAAACGGCGCTGGGATAATGTCTATATACTCCAATACGTTACGGCATTCGCGGGGGAACCTCGCCCGCACCAATCTTGGTGGTCTGCAACACCCATTGTGGGCCCTCCGCACGCTTGTTGGGCCGCCCGTTGGGGACTAGTTTCGGGGCGCTCCTGGGTGTGATCTAGCGCACAAAGAGAACCTTTGATCGGGGCTCGATTCGGGCATGCTACGACACGGATTGCTCTGGCTGTCGGAGCGACGAGGGGTCTACAACTTCGTCCGGCGAAACCGGCTGGCCTGGAGGATGGCATCGCGGTTCGTCGCCGGCGAGGCGGTCGAGGACGCCGTTCAGGTCGCACTGAACCTCCGCACCCGGGACATCGGTGCCACGGTTGATTTCCTGGGTGAGAGCGTGGCCGCGCCGCCCGCGGCCCTGGCCGCGCGTGACAAATACCTGGCCATCCTCGACCAGTTGCACACCGAGAACCTGGAGGTCAACGTCTCGGTCAAGTTGACTCAGATGGGGTTCGATATCGATGAGAATCTGTGTGCGTCCAATGTGTGTGCCATCGCGACACGGGCGAAGGAGCACGGGGGATTCGTACGAATCGATATGGAGAGTTCCGAGTATACCCAGCGAACGCTCGACCTCTACCGAACCCGCGTTGCTCCGCAATTTGGGAACTGCGTTGGTGTTGTAATCCAGTCTGCGCTCCGTCGCTCAGCCGATGACATCCAGCAGCTGATCGACGAGGGAGTGCGAGTCCGGCTGTGCAAAGGCGCCTACTTGGAGCCGCAGGATGTTGCCTTTCCCAAGAAGGCCGATGTGGATGCCAACTTCGTCGCCTTGATGGAACGATTGCTCCTCAAGGGGAATCACCCCGCCATCGCCACCCACGACGAACGCATCATCCGTCATGCCCAGCACTTCGCCTCCCAGCACGGCATTGCTGCCGACCGGTTCGAGTTCCAAATGCTCTACGGCGTGCGCCGCGATCTCCAGCAGCAGCTGCGCGCGGGCGGAGCTGGTGTTCGCGTCTATATCCCCTTCGGCAGTCAGTGGTACCCCTACCTCATGCGCCGGCTAGCTGAACGTCCCTCAAACGTCGCCTTCATGGTTGGAAACATCATGCGGGAGATGTGGCCTCGCTCGTGAAGCCGGAAGTGACGCTTGGTGGATACATGGAGAAACATGGGCGCGCCGCGGCCTTCAGTGGGAGCGACGGGCAAGCCTACTCGGTCGGTATCTTCACTGAGGACGAGCCAAGCGCCACCGGGCACTATGGCGCGGCATTGCTGTTTATTCGTTGGTCGCCGGCTGGCACCAGTGCGGTTGGGCACGTCGAGACCGAGTACCTCGCGTGGGGACAGACACGAAAGGAAGCGGAGGAGCGCATCAAGGCCCTATCCCTATTCGACGTGAAAGCAGCCCTGGACGAAGCCATCGCAAAGGCTCCCAGGGAGTGGTGAACACCAACCTGACCGGGACCGTGCTCGAACGGGATGGGTCGGTGTACCAGATCGCCACGCCCGAGGGGACCGTGCGCGCCGTCCTGCGCGGCAAGGCGAAGGACGAAGGGCCCAAGGTCGTGGTGGGTGACATCGTCTCGCTCGAGATCGGAGAAGCCGGCGGGCTCTTTGGGATCACGGCGGTCGAGCCGCGCCGGAGTGTCCTCGCTCGGCGCGTGCCCGAGGGAAGGGGGCTCCGGCCGGTGGTGGCCAACGTGGACCAGGTGGTAGTGGTAACCGCCGCGGTGGACCCGGCACCGGTGCCTCAACTCCTCGACCGTCTCCTCGCCATCGCCGAGGTGAATCATCTCACCGCCGCGATCGCCATCAACAAAATCGACCTGGCGCCGGGCGATGCACTGGCCGAGCGATTTCATTCCACCGGGTATCCGGTTTATCTCACCAGTGCCAAGACTGGTGAGGGCATTCCCGAGCTTCGCAAAGGCTTGCGTGGCAGGGCGAGCGTGGTCACTGGCCCGTCGGGCGCTGGGAAGTCCAGCCTGCTCAACGCGATCGAGTCGGGCCTCAAGCTCCGAGTCCGGGAGATCAGTGCGAAGATCCGCCGTGGCCGGCAGACCACCGTGTCGGCAATTATGATCCCCCTCACGGAAGGCGGATACGTGATCGACACTCCCGGCTTCAGCGAGGTGGGGTTGTGGGGCGTCGAGCCGGCCGAACTGGCGGAGTGCTTTCCGGAGTTTCGCCCGCTTATCGCAAGTTGTCGCTTTGCCGACTGCCGGCACAAACAGGAGCCGGATTGTGCGGTCCAGCAGGCTGTGGTGACCGGGTCCGTCAGGGACGATCGCTACGCCAGCTACCTCGCCCTACTTAGCGAACTGGAGTCCGCCCCCAAGCCCTGGGAATAGTGGCTATTTCTTGGGCTTCTTGGCCCACCGTTTCGCGTCCCGCCGCTCGATCTTCTCCATCATGCGCGCGAAGGCCTTATCGAGATCAATGCCTTCGCGGTTGGCCATGCAGATGATAACGAAGAGGATATCGGCCATCTCCATGTCCAAGTCACCTATGGGCTCCTCCCCCTTCTTGGTCTTCTGGCCGAACTGGTGATTCACTTCGCGCGCCAGTTCCCCGACTTCCTCGGCGAGACGGGCGATGTTGGTGAGGGGATGAAAGTATCCGACCTGGTACTGGTCGACCCACTGGTCGACCTGCTGTTGAATCTCGGCGAGTGGCATACGGCAGTTAGTCCTTAAGGGCTGTGATCAGGGCCTGGACAAAATGGGTGAGGTCCGCCGGAGTGCGGGAGGAAATCAAGTTCCCATCAACCACCACCGGGCTGTCTTCCCATCGCATGCCGGCATTGACCAGATCGTCTTTGATCGCGCGGACGCTGGTGCCGGCTTTGCCCTCGACGATTCCAGCCGAGATCGGCACCCACCCCGCGTGGCAAATGAATGCGACGGGTTTGCCGGCCTGGAAGATGGCGCGAGTGACCTCCAGCAACCGCTCGGAGCGCCGCATGATGTCCGGCGCGTAGCCGCCCGGAATGACCAGCCCGTCGAAATCGCCGGGGTCGATCTCATGCACGTCCCTATCCACCGTTATCGGATAGCCCCGCTTCCCCTGGTAGCTCTTCTCTCCCGTGCCGGCCACGATAGTCTCGGCGCCCTCTTCCTCGAGACGGAGCTTGGGATACCAGAGTTCGAGATCCTCGTAGAGCGGCCCGGCGAAGAACAAGACCCGCTTTCCGGTCAGCGTCATGAATCGGTTCCTCGGGTGGAGTCGGCCAAAGATAAGCTCTTGGTCAGGGCTCGGAGCTTGGCCCTCTCGGGGCACCTCCAGCGCTGCCTGGCGGGGTAATAGCAGGTCCTGAAGGGCACAATGGCACTGTCCGAAATCGATCCACCACACCCCCTTACGGGAGATTTTGATCTAAGTCGTTGCATTGTAATACGATAGTGGTTCTCATCTACTGCGGCTAGCCTTTCTGCTGTATCGTTCTTAGCAGTTGCGACATCGTCGGATTTCATCTACCTATGTCGTGAACTTATCCAATTGCTGAACCGAGTGCAGCGCTCCCACAGCAAGGTGTAGCAGAATGCCCTGGAACCCGCTCGGGCTTCATTTCTAAAGTATTGTAATATAACGTCTTGAGTATGGCACAAGGCGTGCTAGAACTATCGATGACAGCTCCTCCTTCTACCCTGGTCGAGATCCGCCCCGGGCAAGAGGAGTGGGTGATTATTGCACACTTACCACGAGATGACTGATGGCCGGCTCTCAAGAAAGCAACGGATTTACCCTGAGTGAGATGCTGATCGTGATCGTGGTGATGGGCGGCCTCATGCTGTTGGCCCTGCCGCGTTTTCGCGCGGTGGTTCAGCAGAGCGACGTGCGAGGGGCCCGGACCAAGGTCGTGACGCTCTACAACCAGGCCCGAGCCAACGCCATGACCACCAACCGGCCCACCGCCGTCCGATTCAGCGGCAATACAGCGGTCATCACGGCGACACTCCCGGGTGGCGGTCTCGATACCCTGGGCGGTGTTGAGGACCTGCACGGGGAGTACGGAGTCACCGTGTCCTCGCCGGCGATCCTTGCCATCGATCCCCGCGGCTTCGGCCGGGGCGGAGGCGTGATTGAGGTCATGCGAGGGGCCTACGCCGATACCGTTGAAATCGGCGGGTTCGGCAGGGTGGTGACGAAATGACCATCACTGGCAAAGCCGGCTTCACTATCGTCGAGGTCTTGGTCGCGGTGGTCGTCCTCTCGATCGGCGTGATTGCGCTGATGGGGTCTACCGCCATGACCACGCGCATGATTGGGCAGGGCCGGCGCACGACGGTGGCCATGGAAGTTGCCACTCGGCGCATTGAGACCCTACGGGCAATCGCCAACACGACGTCGCCGCCCTGCACCGGCGGAGCCTTCGCGAGCGGGGGACCGATTACGACCGACGGCGTGACCGAAACCTGGATCGTGCCCAATGCCGGGACGAGCCGGGCAGTGAGTATCATCGTTACCTATATGAGGGCCGGCGGTACCTCCACCGACACCCTCCAAACCGTCATTCG
>JABDII010000606.1 GCA_013003805.1 Gemmatimonadales bacterium | reverse complement strand
GTGCTCGCGGCGGCAGCAAGAGCGGCATCGCAATCCCCTTCGTCGCGAACGATTTGACCCCGACCCGCGAGCAGCTGTTCGCACTGCCGATCGAAACTCTCCGTCGATTCGTCGTGGTGTGGTCCCCTGGTCCATTCGATTTCGAGGGCCCGCCTGCCCTTTCGCGCTGACCACGCACTGTCGGCGACCACCGCGACACCGGCAGCGAGCTGTCGATAGTATCGATCGAGGGGAGGGCGCTCGATGCGAACGACCTGTCGCACGCCTGGAACGGCCAAGGCCGCCGAGTCGTCCAGTGAGGCGATCTCACCGTCGAGATAGGGGCACCGCTCGATCGTCGCGTCCAGCATGCCGGGCAGCGTGGCGTCGATGCCAAAGATCGGTTTGCCAGTGACAATCTCCACCATGTGCGGCGGCGGATGATCGCGGCCCACCAGACGAAATTGATCGGCCGATTTTAGAGTGACGTCTTCGGACAACGGGATCTCCGCAGCGGCTGCAGCCAGGTCACCATAGCTCGACCGGCGGCCGGACGCCTCGTGCCGGACCTCGCCGCTCCGAGTGGTCAGCGCGGCGGCGTCAATACCCCATCGCCGTGCCGCGGCCCTGATGAGCTGGGCCCGGGCCGTGGCGCCCATTCGTCGCAGATTTGGCCACTGGCGGCGCACGCTGTGACTCCCGCCAGCGTGCTGGCGACCGTGAACCAACTCGACACGGCCCTGCGCATTGGTTCTCATGTAGATTGGTGCCTGCACCACCCGAACCTGACCCCAATCGACATCCAGTTCTTCGGCGAGAATCATGGGCAAGGACGTGTGAACCCCCTGTCCGAGCTCCGGAACGGGTCCGCCGATCTCGACGAAGCCGTTGGAGAAGATCTTGAGATACGGGCCCATCACCGTGTCGGTCTTCCCGAGCGGGCTCGCCACCGCCGGCGCGGACGGTCTCATGGTGATCATCATGCCACCCGCCGCCAGGGCCGATACCTCTAGAAACTCGCGCCGCGTGAAAGAAGGGGTCATTCCGCTCCCTCCGAGTTGGCGCGCACCGCCCGGTGAATCGCCTTACGGATTCGGTGGTACGTGCCGCAGCGACACAAACAGGTGTTTGCCGCGTCGATATTTTCGTCGGTGGGATTGGGGATGGTCTCGAGCAGGGCGATGACGGTCATGATCTGCCCTGCCTGACAGTAGCCACATTGCGTGACATTCTCGTCGAGCCAGGCCTGCTGGACGGGATGCAGCTCCGGTCCGTTTGCCACGCCCTCAATGGTGGTGACTCGAGCGCCATCGAGCGAGCTCATGGTCACGCCACACGAACGAACGGCCTCGCCGTTCAGATGCACCGTGCAGCTGCCACATAGGCCAATGCCGCAGCCGAATTTCGCGCCTCTGAGGTCGAGTTCTTCCCGCAAGTACCAGAGCAACGGCATGTCATCGTCGCCGCCGAACTCACGGATCTGACCATTCACCTGGAGACGGATCAAGGGCACCTCTGAACGAGGAATCCCGAATTGGCCGGCTCACCCCTGTTCCAATACTAACGAAAATGCTGACTCGCCAGTTTCAGTCGCTTCTATCCGTGGCGGTCGTGGTTCCTTCCCTTCCTGACACGACCCCCTCGAGTCCTCGGCTGAAGCCGAGACTCGGCTGCTGTCGCTAAAGCGACGGGGGCCTAAGCCCAACAACCCCATTCCCCCACCCGCTATCAGCTACCTCCCCGCATCCCCTCCCCCCGCTATTGGCTAACGGAAAGCGCCCCCGCGGTTCGAGGATGCCAACCCTGCCATCCGCCGTCCTCCTCACTCGTCACTCCTCATTCCTTACTCCTTACTCCTCACTCCTTACTCCCCCTCCGGCAGGCTATACGTCACGCCCCCATTCTCGTCGAGAAACGCAATGCTGGCGCCGCCAGCCGAGTCGACCGTGAAGCGGAGACGGGGCTTGCCGAAGCGGTCCGACAAGCTGACCACCGCCGCCTTGCTAGTGTCGCGCCCCACGAATAGACGTTGGGCTCCGTAGGGCACACCGCCCTGAAACTCCGAGAGTTCCTTCCACGCCTGATCCTGCTCCGGCCCGTCGGCCATCTGCCGGATTGCCTCCTCTCGCTCGAGCACCTCGAAATAGGAAACATCCGGCCGGTCCAGTACGGTGAGACCCTGGTAGCGTTTGCCGTTGTTATCGATGTATTGCAGGGAAACGACCTGGTCCTGCTCGTACTGGTCGAAGGTTAAGATGCCACCGGCACTGTAGGTCCCATTCTCCGTCTTGCTGTCGAAGGCCAGCCCACCTACCTCTGTACCTTCTGCGTTATAGAAGATCATCCCCGGTCGGACGCCGGCCGGCCCAAACGACTTGCCACGGACCACCGGGGCGGGAGATCGCTTCATATTGGATAGGACCAGCCGGATCGTCCCGTCCTGCTCCACGATGTTGATTCGTTCGGCGTTGATCTCCTCGAACTGGTGGTTCTGCATGGCGCGGAAAGCAGAAACCGAGAGGACGACCAGCACCGGCATCGTTAGCAGGGCGTAGGCTCTCAGGAAACGGAGTTCGCGCAGAATCTGTGTGCTCATGGTTGATCTCCTCTGCACGATCTCTCGCGCTTCGTACGTGTGTCGGCTTGAGCGGCTGGGCGGCAGAACTACTCGAGTAAGAAACGATACTCCCCCGCGCCACGATGACTATCGGGCCCCATGACACGAACGAGGTAGTCCCCGGTCGTGGGGAGGACCATGACTCCCGTACTCAATGTCTTGAGCGTAGGCGTGGGATTGTTGGCGGACACGCTGCCAAGCGGACTTGTCCCGCCCGGCGGGAACACCTCCAACACGATATCGCCAAACGGAATCGTACCAAACGGTACCTGGAAATAGGCAGTCACCGAGTTCCCGGCGGTTCCGGCGAAGGTGAACTCATCGATATCACCGACGAAATCGATGCGTTCCCCACTGATCGTGTCGCCCACCACCACGGTGGGACTCACCGATTCCGGCGCTCGGTTGATGGGCACGACCCACAACGAGTACGGGCCCGTTTCGTGAAAGGCAGTACTCGGATCGCTGTCGAATCGCGGCTCGAAGACCCAGAGCCGGACCTCGCCGCCCACTGGCATGGCAAACGTGCCGGTGACCTGCCCGCCTCCGGCTGATGCCGCGCGACGGATCAGCGTCAGAGTCCCGGGTTGGTACACGTCGAGGTGGAAGCTAACTCCTGATCCTCCTCCTCCGATCTTCGTGAAGAACACCTGGACCTCGGTGCCCGGCGCTGCTTGGAGGATGAACTCGTCTACGTCGCCGAGGAAGTCGATGATCTCAGTCCCGATAGAATCGCCGAGAGCAATCATCTGCGGGGCAACTTCTGGCATTGTCCCAAGAGACACCACGGCAAAGGAGTACGGTCCCTCCACTCCGCCAACGGTCCCGCTGTTCCCCGAAACTATGGCTAGGTGATAGACCCCATCGTGTGGCAGGATGAACCGCCTCGTTTGGTTGCTACTCAGTGCAGGGGCGGACAAGGGGGAGAACACAGTCGCAAGTGGCACGGGCGCACCGGGTACGAGTACACTCAATACGAAGCCGCCAGAGCCCGGGGAGGGACCTGTGCCTTGGAGCATCGCGTTCAGGACCTGTCCCTCCGACCCAGAGAACGAAAAGAGATCCAAATCTCCCGGGGGAGCAATCTCTTCGTTTGTCACCGTGTCGCCAATCGCAATTGTAGCCGGCCCATTCTCCGGCGATGCATCGATAGGGTACAGGTAGACCCGGTACGGCCCGAAGTACGCCACGGGGCCCCCGAGGGATCCGTCCACCCGCAACCGGTAATTTCCGGCCGGCAACAGAAACACGGCACTTCCTCTGGGATTCGACCAGCCCACATCGAGTGGGAAGGTCTGGGTGCCATCGAGCACGAGAGACAACGTGCCGATAGGCGTCGTGTTCCGTTCCACCACAACGTTCACGTACTGAACGACGGGAATTGAGAGTTGAAATTCATCCACGTCGCCCGGAAGCTCGATGGTTTCGCCGACGAGGCTGTCACCGAGGACCACGGTGGCGCCGATGGTCTCGGGGGCGGGTTGGATGGGAT
>JABDII010000589.1 GCA_013003805.1 Gemmatimonadales bacterium | reverse complement strand
CCCTATCAATGGGGGCGCATACCCGAACATATGCGCCCCATGCCCGGCAGATGGCCGATCTGCCTAATCCCCCGGAGGATCCAAATGCATTTGAGACTGTCTCTACCCGCAGTGGCGCTCGCCGCAGGACTCGCGGTGTCGCCGGTCGTGCTCCACGCGCAAGATGAGGCACCGCCGCCCGAGATCCATTATATGACCGTGGCCAAATTCAGCGCCCCATACAGTGACGCAGGTCAGAAGGTGATGTGGTGGATCGACTCCGTGATGGTCCCCAGCGCCAAGATGAACCCCCATGTGCTCAGCACGCGGGTCGGGACCCACATCTACGGCAGCAGCGGCGGCGACATCGTGATGATGACCGAGTATGCCGATTGGAACGCCATCAACGCCGACTGCGAGCCATGTGACGCCTGGTTCGAAGAGCGCCAACCCGAGGAAGGCACACCCGAGCGGGAGGCGTGGGATGAGGCCCAGGCGGCATTCTTCAAGTACTTCACCGGCCACCAGGACGAGATCTACTCCGTCAACATGAACCGGGCCAAGTAACGGGCTGTCCGAGCCTCGCGGCTTGCTTCGACTCGAATAGAAGAGGGGGCGCTCCCAATGGGGCGCCCCTCTTCTATTCAGTCCTCAGTGCCGGTCGCTTACGGCCCGGCTCCCTACCGGAATCGCTCCGAGGTTTGACGCGCCCCGTCCCGGCACTCGGGCCAGGTCCGCTGTTCGCCGGTCCGCAGGTTCACCCCGAGCACTCGCTGATCGCGGGGTAACCGCTCGTCTTCCGAGGCCTGGTAGGCCAGCAGCGCCGTCAGGGTAGCGTTATTCCTCAGGTCGTCCCAGGCGATCTTGTCGATGGTGTCCCGGTTGGTGTGCCACGTGGCCGAGCCGTAGTCGTAGCTGGTGGCCGTAAGGTTGAATGCGGGGGCGCCCGAACAAATGAAGGCTGCATAGTCGCTGCCACCTCCGCCCGGATTGCTGGGCATCCGGAGGGCGATGTTCGCCACCATCGACTGGGGAAGGCGGGACAGCCACCGGGCGAAGAACTCACCTGCCCCAGTCAGTCCCTGCATCGCGATAGCCCTGACGCGTCCGGTGCCGTTGTCCTGGTTGAGCGCGAGTTGGAGCCCATTGACTACCTCCGGGTGGTCGTGCGCGAATGCCCGCGACCCGTTCAATCCTTGTTCCTCACCGCTCCAGAGCCCTACCATGATGGTGCGCTTGGGATTGGGATAGGCGGCCTTGAGGATCCGCATGGCCTCCATCATGACGACACTGCCGGTGCCGTTGTCGGTGGTGCCGGACCCCCCGTCCCAGGAATCGTAATGGGCCGAGAGCAGCACGTATTCCTTGGGTAACTCGGTGCCGGGCAGGGTTCCGATGACGTTGAAGACAGCTACCTCGCCCATGTCCTCCGCATCGGCGCGGGCCCGGAGGCGAGGACCCTGTCCGTTCTCGGTGAGCCGATACACCAGACCATAGTCTTCACAGCTCAAGTCGAAAGCCGCCACCCGGTGGCTCATCGCCCCGCCCCGCCCCGCTCCCCGGAAGGCGTGGGCCAGCGAGAAGATCCGGTCGACGCCCCATGCGCCGGTCCAGTAGTTGGTGAGGAGCCCAATCGCACCGGCACTCTCGAGCGCGTCGACGATCGCTTGTTTCTCGAGACCGATGGCCTCGACTCGGGCGTTCCACGCTTCCCGTGCTGCCCGCCGGGCCTGGTTGAAGACCGAGTCCGCCCCCGGAACACCATGTTCCTTCCACGACGACGCCGGCCGGCAGCTGGCCTCGGCGGGCGAGAGCAGCACGAACTTGCCCCGCGCATTGGGGAGCCACGCCCGGAATGCATCCGGCCCTTCCACCTTCGGCAGGATCACAGTTCCGCCTTCCTGGTCTCCCTCGGTCGAGGGACTCCACGCCAGCATCATCCCCTGCAGCGAGCGAACCCGCGGCGCCAGGAGATCCACGTGCGAGACGCCCCGCCGCCAACCGCGCCAGGTCCCGTATCGCTCCTTCCGCGCCTCGATGCCCCAGCCCTGGAACGTGGCCACTGCCCAGTCGACCGCCGCCTGTTGCTCCGGCGTCCCGGTGAGCCGCGGACCGATCGAGTCAAACAGCGTCTGAGCCAGCTCATAGAGCGCAGAGTGTTCCATCCCTTGGTTCCAGATCGACTTGATGATCGGATCGTCGGTGGGGAAGTCCTGCGCCATAGCCTGAGGGAGTGGGGCGGCCATGAGGCATGCGAATAGCCAGCCAGCCGGGCGGGGGGCCAGAATCGAAGTGCAAAACTTCCGGAACATCGGTCCTCCACAGCGCGCCGTGGGTGAATGATGGGACTCGTAGTATGGAGGGAGGCGCCGAATACCCTCCACCAGCCAGCCGGAGAATAGGACGCTTCGAATGGTACGTCCAGATGCGCTCTCCAGCAGCAGCACGGGCGCTCGGCCCCCGCCCTTGCGGCCCATCCTGGATGCCATGCATTGTACGGAGGAAAGGGAGCCACATGAACGACGAACGCGTGATCCGACTGCTCGAGGAAGTCCGCGATCTCCAGCGCGAGCACCTCGAGCACTATAAGGAGGCACTCCGAAACCAGACGGAGTCGATTCGGATGCAGCGGGAGTTGCACGACACGGCGAGGAGCCGGCTCCGCTTCGTCTCCGTTCTCATCGCGGTTGTCTTAGTGCTCATCATCGTATCGGCCTGGGGTGTTCTGCGGGTGCTTTTTTAAGGAAGAGGGGAGATAGTGACGAGACCCGGGTCCGGTGACGATTCCAAGAAGTTGAATATCCAGCTCGATCCCGGAAGTCCCTTGCCGCTCTACCGGCAAATCGTCGACCAGATCTGGGTGGAGGTGGTGGACGGGAGCCTGGCGGCGGGGGAGCGCATGCCAACGCTCCGGCAGCTCGCTATTGCCCTAGGGGTTCACCCCGACACCATTGCTCGGGCCTATCATGAGCTCGAGCTCTTGGGTGTAGTGCTCAGCCGCCGCGGCGAGGGGACCTTCGTCGGGCTCAAGCCGGCCGAGCGCTCCGAGCTGGAGCGGCGGCGCCAGCTGGAGGAGATGTGTGTCACCGCAGTGGCCGGTGCGAAACGCATCGGGTTCTCCGCCGATGACATGATCGAGATCATCAAGGAGCTGCGCGAGCAACGCGGCAGCTGAAAGGGATTCCCATGGGCACCAGCATCATCCTGAGCAAGAAGGGGCCGATCGCCCCACCCCCGAGTTCTCCCAACGACACGCGCTATCCCGTCCCGGCCGTGGTGGCAGGAACGATTGCCGGCCTGGGCGCAGCCGGTCTCGCGTTCTTGACACCCCTCTCCGCCGTTGCTATCTGGGCGGTCCCGGCCATCGGAGTGGTACTCGGCGCGCTGGTCGCTTCCTCCATCAAGTACGCCGACCAGTGGGAGAAGGCGGTGGTGTTGCGATTGGGAAAGTACCGTGGACTTCGGGGCCCCGGACTCTTTACGGTCATTCCGATCATCGATCGAGTGACGTACCACATCGATCAGCGCATCCGGACCACCGATTTTGGGGCCGAGTCCTGTCTCACCAAGGACACCGTCCCGGTCAACGTGGATGCGATTGCGTTCTGGGTGGTATACGACGCCGAGCGGGCCGCGCTCGAGGTGCAGCAGTACCAGCAGGCCGTGGTCCTCGCGGCGCAGACCGCGCTGCGCGATGCGATCGGGAAGCACGACCTAGCCGAGTTGATCCAGTCGCGGAAGGAGCTGGGCCGGGTGCTCCAAGAGACGCTCGACCAGAAGATGCACGACTGGGGCATTCAGGTGCAGTCGGTTGAGATTCGCGACGTGATCATTCCCAAGGCACTCGAGGAGGCGATGTCCCGTCAGGCGCAGGCCGAGCGGGAGCGACAGGCGCGCATCATCCTCGGCACCGCCGAGACCGAGATCGCGTCCAAGTTCGTGGCAGCCGCCGAGACCTACAGCGAGAACCCGGTCGCGATGAATCTCAGGGCCATGAATATGCTCTACGAGAGCATCGTGAAGCGCGGATCGTTGATGGTGGTTCCCTCCGGGCTGGCCGATTCGCTCAACACGTCCAACATTCTGGGCCTCACCGGTGCGGCGGGCGCGCACGGCCTCATGCCCCAAGCCGAGGCGGGCGAAGACACCGAACGTTCGGAGCAGGCGCCGCCTGATTTCCTATCCGGCGAGCGTCCGTCGGACTAGGCAGCGGCGTTCCACCACCTGGTATCGAAACCGGCGCGCGCC
>JABDII010000570.1 GCA_013003805.1 Gemmatimonadales bacterium | reverse complement strand
CTTGAGCACATCGAGATACTGGTGGACAGCCACAAGTGGTGTCTTGAGCTCGTGAGCGACGAACGTCACGAAGCGACGTTTCATCAACTCGCGCTCCATTTCCGAGCGGCGTGAATCGAGCAGCAGGCGACGGTGCTCCAGACCACGCTTCACGATCATCCGCAGCTCGTCGGGCTTGAATGGCTTGGGCAGGAAGTCGTACGCGCCGGTTTTTGTGGCCTCGACGGCAGTCCCGATCGTCGCATAGCCGGTAATGACGACGAGGACGATGTAGGGATCCGTCTCATGAAGACGTGAGATGACCTCCATGCCGCTGATTCCGGGCATCTTGAGGTCGACGACGGCCAGGGCCGGTCTTGTGCGCGCGACGCCCTCTAAGCCTCGCGCTCCGTCTTCGTAGGTTTCAACTTCGAAACCCGACTTTGAGAGGATTTGCCTGCAGGATAAGCGCATCGCATGGTCATCATCGATGACGACTATCGTCTCCCGCTGGCTTTCTTTCCCGTCGTCCGTCGCCTGTTCCATCCGCCGCCTCAACCGAGTCTGCCCCGTGAGCCACACTCCTCACGTCGCCGATGGGACGTGAGCCAACCTCCTGACAACATCCAGAAACCTCCCGATATCGAGCGGCTTCGTCAGGTAGACATTGGGCCGGATCATGTCGACTTCTTCCGCATAGGGATACCGCTCCAGCGGTGTCTCCATGATCGACGAAACCATGATGATCGGAACCTGCCGGTAGACTTCGTATCTGTCTTGATACTTGACCGCCTGATTCACCCCGTAACCCTCTTCCATGGTCTCCATCATGACATCGAGAATGATCAGGTCGGGTTCGTGTTCGACGAGCTTGTCCAGGCCGTCTTTGCCCGAACTCGCTTCCACCACGACGAATCCCTCCTTCTCCAGGAGCGGCCTGACCGATGCCCTGAAGTCAGCGTCATCATCGATCACAAGTATCTTCTTCTTGGCCATGACCTGCTCCTTTCTGCTTTCCTAGCGGCGATATTGGTCCACCGTGACGTCGTCACTGCGAATGCATTCCAAAATGAACGCGGAAACTGCGTCGATTTCGCGATACGCCAGACCGTGCAAACCCCACATCGGCATCGTGCCATGACTTCCTATGAAGATCCGGTGCCGAATGCTGCAGATGTCCCCGGAGCAGACGATACTGTCCAGCTCCAAGGTCGGCATCTCTAAGGCACGTGCTCCGGCCAGGTCACCGTCACCAGCACCGCTGACTCCGTGACACATCGCGCAGCATGACCTCCACACCAGCCTACCCTCCTCCAATCGCGAAGCCGGCGTACTCCAGGACACCGTGTCGAACGTCGACGGCGCGTAGCGCACCTCGGCCAGCGCTACCGAATCGCCCGCAGCAGCAATTCGTGCCTGCCCTGAGCAAGAGTTGGCTGACGCCACAGCGAGCGTGACTACCGTCAAGGGAAGGGCGTTACGCAGCATCTTGGACCTCGCGATGCACTGTCTGGCTATGTCCGTGCTTATCCGGCACGACGATCGTAGCCACACGTCCGTGTCGAAGCAGGTACATCGAGGTACTCCCGAGGATCGTCCGGTTGAAGAACCCCAATCCCTGCGAGCCTACGATCAGGAGATCGGCCTCCCACTCTCGCGCCTCCACGAGTATCTCGTGACCGGCATAGCCATTACGCTCGCAGTGCTCACTTTCGGGCAAGCCTCTAGTCTCCTCGATCAGACGCTCAAATGCCTCATGACCGACCTTCAGCAGGTCGTCGGCGCCGAACTGCGCAGCCTCGATCAGCATTGGTGGGAACGGCTCGTTTACATGCAAGATTCTGAGATCGGCGCCATCTACCTTCACGATGACCCCGGCCAGGTGCATGACACTTCGCGCGTGAGGGGAGAGATCGACCGCGGCCAAAACACGCCTGAATGGCGCTCTCCGCCTGGCCGTGGCCGCCAAGACCGGGCAGTGTGCCAGCCTGATCACGCTTTCCGCCGTGGAGCCTACGAGGAGTCGCTTTACCTCCGGTCGGGGATGCGCCCCCACGACAACGACATCGGCTGCAGTCTCACTGGCCAGCCGTGTTATAAAGGGCGCCGGCAAACCGGCCACAACATGGAAGTGTGGGTCGGCCGCCTTCGCCTGCCGAGCTTGGACCTCTGCTGCGCGTCGGGCCCTCAGCAACAGCGCATCTCCAACCTCGGACTCGAACACACCGGCGCCATAGAGGGTCGGCAGGACCGTTTCGACAACGCTGACTACGTGCAAGCTCGCGCCTGCCCGCCGTGCTAGATCAGCGCCGGTCACCACGGCACAGGCGCCGTGTTCACTCCCATCCGTTGCTGCGAGTATTCTCTTCACTCCGTGCATCGCACAACTCTCCTACACAGCAGCGGTGAGGGTCGCCGTAGCGCCAGACCGTTCCACAGGTTTCACGCGGCTTCGACCTGCAATTGGTCGTCAACTTCTGCCACGCCCACGACACATCGAGCCGCCTTGACAGCTTCTCGCCTTTCCGCATAGGACGAGACGGTGCCACGGAGCCTGACCTTCTCTCCATGGACACCCACCCCTATTCGGTTCGCATCGACGTGTGCAATATGCACCAGCGCGGCTTCGATCTTGGACTTGATGTCCTCGACGAGTTCCGGCGGCTTGACGGTGATCAGGTTGGTGACACCGCGCACGCCTGCCAGATGGCTTGTTCCTTCCTCGGCTGCGTTCCTGTCGTGGAACAGCTCGACTGTGCCCTCCAGCGTGACGTAGCCCCGCTCCACCCTGGCCTTCAATCCCCCATGCGTGTTGGGAAAGTGTGACTTGAGGTGCTGGGCCACCGCGTGCGCGATCTCTGTGTCGATCCGCTGGCGCGTTCCAGGTGCACGAAGGCGGAGAGACTCAGCCACGACTTCGACCCCCTCCACTCGCGCAGCCTGCTCCGTCAAGCTCGGTTCCGCCGCGAGCTCGGCGAGCACTCTGCGGTGAAGTTCCACATCTCCGCTTCTCATGACCCTTCACTCCTTTCGCTATCCGCCGAGCGCCCGGTCTCCGATGCGCTCAGAGCCGGGCCAGGCTCCGCTTTCAAGTGTAGAGAACATGGGCGGCATGTGTAAGTTCGGAATTGTGCCTAGCATCCCTCGGTTTATACGTAAGAGGGAGGAGACCGAACGGACCCGTGCTCGCCGCTTTCGCGCGCCGCAAGCGCCGTCCTCTGGCCGATCGAGCGCCGACCGCGCATAATGTTTAGGCAACGCCACACCGGGACGCGAAGCGACGCCCGTGGCCGGCGAAGCCTGAGCCGACCGCCACGTTGCCAGCCGCTGACGAGGACGGCGAGACCAGACTCATATGCAGTACGACCAGACGCTCCCCTGGCCTTCAATCCCCCATGCGTGTTGGGAAAGTG
>JABDII010000543.1 GCA_013003805.1 Gemmatimonadales bacterium | reverse complement strand
CTACGGACCCAAGGATGCGAAACCCGAATCCAACGCGGTCACGGCGCCCATAGTGGTCGAGCACAAGACCGCCACGATCGAAGGGCTCGAGATCTTCTATCGCGAGGCCGGCCCCAAGGATGCGCCGGTGGTCCTGTTGCTGCACGGATTCCCAACATCCTCCCACATGTTCCGGAACTTGATCCCAGAGCTCGCGGCCGAGTATCACGTGGTGGCGCCGGACTACCCGGGCTACGGCAACAGCGCGATGCCGTCGGTGGACCAATTCGAGTACACCTTCGATCGCCTAACCGACATCGTCGAACAGCTCACCGAGCAGCTCCAGCTGAACGCGTATTCGATCTACTTGATGGACTACGGCGCCCCAGTCGGGTATCGCCTGGCGCTCCGACATCCCGACCGCGTGCAGGCGCTGATCATCCAGAACGGCAACGCGTACGACGAGGGACTGCGGGAGTTTTGGGACCCAATCAGGGCCTTCTGGGCCGAGCGGAGCACCGAAAACGCCGACGCGTTGCGCGGGCTCCTCACCATCGAGGCCACCAAGTGGCAGTACACCCACGGCACCCGGAACGAGGCGGCCATCAGCCCGGACAACTGGAACATGGACCAAGGGTTCCTGGACCGCGCCGGCAACCAGGAGATCCAGCTTCAGCTGTTCTACGACTACGGCTCGAACCCGGGCCGCTACCCGGCGTGGCAGGAGTACTTCCGCCGGTATCAGCCGCCCGCTCTCATCGTGTGGGGTAAGAACGACCACATCTTCCCGGCCGACGGCGCGCACCCCTACAAGAACGACCTCGAGACGGTGGAGTTTCACCTGCTGGACACCGGTCACTTCGCGCTGGAAGAGGACGGGGCGCGGATTGCGAGCTTGATGAAGGAATTTCTAGGTAAACATGTGAATTGAAGGGCGGAGGGCTATTGGCTGGGCGCAAGGATGGACTATTTCACGGCTGGCAGCTATTGGCTATTGGTCCTGCAGGGCTGGCATTGCAGAGGCCAATAGCTAATAGCCAATAGCGCTCTCCCGTATTCCATCCCTCCTTTACTCTTCCGCCGGCTCCACGATCTTGGCATAGCTCTCCGGGTTCCACTTCGGCCGTTCGTCCGCGTTCGCCACTGCCTGACCCACGTAGAACAACAGCTTGACGATCCGGGATTCCTTCTCGGCGTTGATCTTGTCCGGCGAGTCTCCCACGCCATGGTAGTCGGGATGATTTCCGTTGAAGAAGAACAGGATCGGGACGCCGTTCCGGGCGAAGTTGAAGTGATCAGAGCGGCGGAAGAAGTTCTCCTCGGGCCACGGGTCGTCGATCACGGTCATGCCCAGCTCGGGGTGGGCTGTGTTCACTTGGGCTAGGGTCTGGCCCAGGTCGGAGTGCTCGGGGCCGATGGCGACGATGGTGTCGGGCCAGTTCCGGCCGATCATGTCGAGGTTGATGTTGGCCACCATCTGGTGGAGCGACACTGGCGGATTGGCGGTATAGTAGTCGCTTCCCCAGAGGCCCTTCTCTTCTCCGCTCACCGCGAGGAAGATCACCGATCGCTTGGGCCGGGCACCCGGCCGGCTGAACGCCTCCGCCAGTTCGATGACCCCGACGGTGCCCGATGCGTCGTCGTCGGCCCCGTTGTTGATGCTGTCAGGCTGGCCCGGGCTGATGCCGATGTGATCCATGTGGGCGGAGTAAACCAAGTACTCATGTTTGAGCACCGGATCGCTGCCCTCGAGGATGGCTACGACGTTCGGCGCGCTCGTTGGGCCGAGCACGGTGTCGGCGGCCATGACGGTAGCTTCCCATTCCGGGAAGGGAAAGACGGTTGTCACCGTCGCGGCCCGGAGCTCGTCGAAGGTCTGCTGTGCTTCCGGGACCTGCTCCACAATCGCGGCTTCCGGTACTTCGACGCCGGGCGGAATCACGTAGGCCTGGCCCTCCGTACTCGGGCGTGACACCTGCACCCGGGCGGCGCGTTCTGCTTCCCGCCTCACCACCGCAGTGTCTCGGTTGCTGATCCCGATGACGCCGGCCATGCCCGCACTCATCGCCTTCATCATGATGCCGTCCGCGGCCTGGTCAACCGTGGCCCAGTCCATGACCCACATCAGGAACTTGCCCTTCAGCACGCTGTCGGCCGGGAACTTCTCGGGATCCGGCGGACCGCCCAGGAACACCATGGACCCGGTGATCGGCTCACCCGTCAACGCGCCGACATGGTGAATGGCCGACGTCGCATAGGGCAGAATGACCAGCCCCATCCCGTCCACCTCGGCGGCCTGCATGTACGAGTCCTCGACTTTGAGCCTCCGGCGTATCAACGGGTAGCGCTGGAGATAGCCGCCCTCGTCGCCCGCAGGCTCGAGGCCGAACGCCTTGAACTGCGCAGCGATGTAGGCCGCCGTCTGCTCGAGCCCCGGGCTCGGCGTGTCGCGGCCCATCATCGAGTCGTCCGCGATGATGCCGACTCGCCGGGCCACGTCAGCCGCGGTGATGGTGCCCGCGGCCTCGGTCACGGCCTTGGATGGCGGCTGGAGCTTGGTGGCGGTCTGTGCGGCGAGTGGTGTGGCGGCAGCGGCAGTGAGGATGCTCAGACAAAGGAGATATCGCATCGGGAGCCTCGGTCGAGGTTGCAAGTGGAAACGTCGCTCTCGATGACGGTACGGTGGCCCGGAGAGGAAGGTTTCAAGGAGGTGGGAAGGATGGATCGCGGCAAGGCCGGCAGCTATCGGCTAGGGGCAAGGAGAGATCGCAGCATAACTGGCAGCTATTGGCTATTGGCTATTGGTCCTCCTCACTCCCGACTCCTCACTCCTTACTCCT
>JABDII010000531.1 GCA_013003805.1 Gemmatimonadales bacterium | reverse complement strand
GTCCACCAGTATCTCGATGTGCTCAAGCAGCTTGGCGACACTGAGGAGGCCGCGGCCAAGCGGCAGGAATGGTTAGAGCGTTGCCTGAGTCGAACCGAGGAGATGCAGGGCTTGATCACGGACTGGCTGACTCTGGCCAGAATAGAGAGCGAGACGCTCTCGAGAAGGAGGATCGGTGTTGACCTGGGGCGAATCGTGCCCGGGATCCTCAGGTCCTATGAGGACATGGCCGCGAAGCGCGGCGTTACCTTCGACGCTGATGTGCCAGAAAACAGCTACGTGGTGCTGGGCGATCCCAATTGTGTGACCGTCCTGCTCGACAACCTGATCGTCAACGCAGTCAAGTACAATAGACCCGGTGGACGAGTAACGGTTACGGTCGATCAGCTGGACGGCGATGTCGTCATATCGATAGCAGACACCGGCCTCGGAATCCCCGTCGAGTATCGTGAATATCTCTTTGACGAATTCTTCCGCATCAAAGAAGACGGCGCTGAGGCAGCAACAGGGTCAGGCCTCGGTTTACCGATCTGCAAGAGGATCGTCTCCGAGATGGGCGGCAGTATCGAGGTAGAGAGCGAGGAAGCGGTCGGCTCGACCTTCCGCGTTCGCTTGCCCGTCTACCGTGGAGAAGCCGGAGCCAGTGCCCCGGAGGAAGCGCAGAGTGAGCTCGAGTTCGCGCAAGATATTGATCGTTGATGACGACATCGATTTCGTGCGGTCGCTGTCGTTGTTCTTGGAAATCCACGGGTACACGGCACTCGAGGCTTATGACGGTGCCATGGGCCTCAGATTGGCAAAGCTAGAGCGGCCGAATCTGATCGTCATGGACATAGTGATGAAGGAACGCACCGAGGGCCTCTTTACGGTTCAGGAGATCCGGCAGGCCAGTGGTCTATCCACCACCCGGTGTTCGTCGTGAGCGCGCTCTACTCAACCGTCGATGAATTCAACATCTCACCGGAGCGCAAGTGGCTTGGCCACGACGAGTGCGCGGTGGAGCAAAGCGAGGAGAAGGATACGGCAACGCTGTCGAAGAAGCTGGAGGTGATCGCTCGAGCTTACGATCCGTGCATCTCGTGCTCAGTCCACCTGGTTAGTGACCGTCATGTCGAGTGACCGATCCATTCGTATGCTCTCCGTCAAGGCCAGGCTCTTGCTGAGTTATCTGGTCATCCTCGGATTGGGGGGCCTGATTACATCACTCGTTGGGTCCTGGATTGTCAGCTCGACTCTGATGACGCAGGCGCGACACACTGTAGGGCACCAATTGTCTACCGCGCAGACAATCTACGATCAGCAGCTACAGTGCTTGGCTCATGCTGTTCGCCTCAGCGCATCCGGCACGACCATCGAGCATCATCTGCACGCAGACGATGCGGCCAGTTTGCTCGACTATCTCAATGGGATACGCCAGGAGATCGGCTTCGACTTCGTGACGCTGACGGACTCCGAGGGTCGTGTGATCTTACGGTCCCCCGGGTCGGGCTATGTCTCCGACGACGTGCCTTCACTATCTCTGGTCGAAGCGGCACTGGCCGGAAAGGCCGTAGCCGCGACCGAGATGCTCTCGGTAGCTGAACTGACCAGGGAGGTTCCTCACTTGCGCGAGAGGGCGCGCATCCCCTTGTTGGCAACGCCTAAGGCGAGCCCACCTGAGACGAGCGAGCAGTCGTCGGGCCTTGTAATGTTGGCCGCGGCTCCGGTGAATGAGTCATCGGGTGAGCGGCTTGGAGTCCTCTACGCCGGAATTCTCCTGAACCGCAACTACAACTTCGTGGACGACGTCTGGCGTATTCTATACAAGGATGAAAAGTACCGAGGAAAAGAGGTGGGCCTCGTTTCCATCTTTCAAGGCGAGTACCGAGTCGCAACGGTCGTGAGGACGGAGAGCGGCGAGCGTGCCATTGGAACTCGAGTATCGGAAGATGTGCGTGAAGCGGTTCTCGAGCGTGGCGAAGCGTGGAACAAACGGTCTTTCGTGATCGACGACTACTACATCGGCGCCTACGAGCCCATTCACAATTACGAAGGCGAGGTCGTCGGCATTCTCTCCGTGGGGCAGCTTGAACGAGTTTATACGTCCGTACGAAACAGAGTCATCCTCTCGTTCTTTGCTATCGCTACTCTGGGCTTTGCACTGATCATCGGCATTACGTACTACATGATCCGAAATATCACGCGCCCCATCGCCGAGATGGTGGCGGCGACCCGTAGCATCGCAGCCGGGTATTTCGATCAAGAGGTCCACGCCACATCGCAAGGCGAGATCGCCCAGCTCGCCGATTCGTTCAACATCATGCTGAAGAGTCTGCGGCGTATGCGAAGCGACCTCGAGGAATGGGGACGTACGCTGGAGGAGAAGGTCAAGGACCGCACGCGCGAACTCGCTGATATGCAGGCGCGAGTCGCTCAGTCGGAGCGGCTGGCGTCGCTGGGAATGTTGGCCGCCGGTGTAGCGCATGAGCTCAACAACCCGCTGGGAGGCATAACTGCGCTAACGGCTCTGACCCTCGAGGAGCTGCCCCAAGACGATCCCAACCGCGAGAACCTGGAAGAAGTCGTGAGGCAAGGTGAGCGCTGTGGGGAAATCGTCAAGGGACTGTTGGAGTTTTCGCGTCAATCTGCTGCAGGCACGGAGCGCGTGGATGTCAATGAGGTCATCGGTGACACTTTGGAGCTCATCGGGAAGCAGGCTGCATTCTTCAATGTGAGGGTTGTGGAAGAACTGGCTGCGCAATTGCCCGCAGTAACAGCCGACAGATCACAGCTGCAGCAAGTCTTCATGAACGTTTTCATGAATGCTGTGCAGGCGATGGAGGGATCAGGAGTCTTGACGGTCCTCACAACAAGAAACGAGGATGGTATTGTGGAGATTCAGATTTCCAACACGGGTCGCGGGATCCCGGAGAATGAGATCGATCGGATCTTCGACCCGTTCTACAGCACGAAGGGTGGTGAAGGTACGGGCTTAGGCCTGTCCATCGCTTACGGGATTGTCACCAAACACGGTGGCACGATCTCCGTGGCCAGTGAGCCGGGAGAGCAAACCACGTTTACGATTCGACTCCCGGCAACCCTGGTTTCAGCCGAGGATGTAAACCGTGAAGCCCAAC
>JABDII010000522.1 GCA_013003805.1 Gemmatimonadales bacterium | reverse complement strand
TGGAGGCGAATCGAGTCCGCGCCTAGGGAGTGTGCCTCCCGAAATGACGCACGAGCTCGGACATAGTCCCCGCGCTCGAGAGCGATCTGCCCCTTGAGGAGCTGGTCCTCCCCATCCTCCGAGCCGGGCGCGGCAACATCGAACTGACGGTACGCGAGAAGGACCCGCCCCCGGGCCCAGGCAACCCGGCCGCGCCATGCGGGGGTGCCACCATCGCCTGGATCGCGGGCCGCGAGCTGAGCGAAGAGGCGTTCCGCCTCGGCCCCTTCCCCGCTCAGCCGAAGTGCCGTCGCCAGCACCAGCTGTGCTTCCCACCCATCCTCAGCAACCGCCGCCCGTGCCCATGTCACCGCGTCGCCCGGATGCTCGGCTGCAAGGTTGACTCGAGCCAATTCCAGCGCGAGCCCAGAGGGCCCACGAGCCGCAACGACCAGCTGGTAGTGCTCCCGCGCACGATTCGCCTCACCGACCCGAGCGAGCGCCCGTGCCAACGCGAGCCGCCCGTTCACATCCTCAGGGCGGTCGCGTACGTGCACTTCATACAGGGTAATCGCCTCATCCCACCGTCCCACTCCCTGCAGCGCGTACGCGACCCTGAGCCGAAGCTCGTCCGGAAGCTCCGCACCATCCCCTGGATACGCCGCGAGGGCTCCGGCGAAGTCACCATTAGCTGCGCGCAGATCCCCAACCGTCCACCGCAGGGAATCGGTGGGCGACTCCATCGTATCCAGGAGGAATTCGTAGCGGACGAGCGCATCCCGGGATCGCCCGGCAGCCCGGTATTGCCCGGCGAGCCAGGCCAGCTGATCGACCGAGAGAGAGAACCGGCCTTCGAGACGCTCGAGGTAGGCCACCGCCACGGCTGGCTGTCTCGCTTCCGTGGCAGCTCGTGCCGCGAACAGCAGGGTGCTCGAATCCGCCGTTTCGGCATCAGCAACCGATGTGATCCACGCGAGGGCCTCGTCGGGTCGACCTGTTTCGAGCAGAGCAGCTGCAATCTCGCGCTTCACACTGTCAGGCATTTCCTCCGCTCCACGCGTGGACGCATACTGCTCGAGCCACGACAGGGCCTCTACGGGGCGAGACTCCCAGCGGTGCAGCCGGCCGAGTCGCAGGAGCAGATCAGGCTCAGGCTCGGAACGGAGTGCCGCCTGGTAGACCCGAATCGCACGCGCGAATTGGCCGGATGCCTCCAGCCGAGCACCCAGGTCAGTGAGCGCCCTGGGATCCGCGGTTGGGAGGAGGTGCGCCGCTGCGTTCAGCAAAACGTCCAGCTGGGCGAGGACAGCCGGGTTGGCCGGTTTGAGCTCGAGGAGACGGGCGTGGTGCCAGAGCGCCGCGTTGATGTTCTGCGGACGCAGAGACGCCGTGTCCGCCGCAATCTGATCCGGGTTGCCCGATGAGGGATACTGGGCCTCACGCTGTGCGAGCGCCGCGAGCCTCCGGCGCTCCTGCTCGCGAGCCACCGACGTTAGGAGTGCCTCAGGCCCCGGAGCGCCGGGACTCTGGTCGCGCCAGTCGGCAGCCAGCGATGCCGCCTCGCTTACGCGCCCGGACCAAAGCGCCGTCTTGGCTTGGAGCTCGAGAACAGTGGAATCCGGTGAGGGTCGTGGAAACGAGGAGAGAACCCGCCAGGCCTGGCCATGAAGCCGCATGCTGTTCAGAAGCCAGGCGTACCGGACCCGCGCTTCTTCATCCAGCTGGCCGGCGGCGATGAGTTCCGCGTACTCCAGCAGAGCGTCTTTGCTCCGCCCAGTCTGCTCGAGGGCGTAGGCCAGATCCTTTCTCGTAGTCGGTCCCCCGCGGCCCTGCTGGAGAAGCTCCCGGAGGAGGTGCGTGGCTTCCTCGAAACGCTGCGCCCGCATGGCGAGCGTGGCCCGAGTTTCGAGGTTGTCGACGGAAGGAATCGCGGCGTAGGCGTCGAGAGCTCCGCTGGGATCGTCAACTGCCTCAAGCAACCGGGCCCGCCGAATCGCTAGCGAATCGACCAGCGGCACCCCCACCATGGCCCGGAGGATCGTTCTCGCGCTATCCGGATGGTTAAGGCGGAGTAGGCTCGCGGCGAGGCCGAGACTTGCCTCCGGGTTGGCAGGGTCAAGCCGAAGCGCTCGCTCGAACGACAGCGATGCAGTATCGGGTTGACCGAGTCGCAGCGCGGTGAAGCCCTTGGCAATGAGGAATCCCGCCTGCGTCGAATCGCGTTGTATGGCTTGGTTGAGGAGCCCGAGCGCCGCCTCATCGTGGCCCTGCCCGGTGGCCTCGACGGCACGGTTGAACAGAACCCCGGGGTCGATCTGCCAAAAGGAACCACGTTTCCCATAGAGTGCCACGACAACAACCGTCAGCCAGCCCCCAATCACTAAGAGCCGCGGCCAGGAAATCTTAGGTCGCCAACTCAACGGAGAACTCGCCGGTCGGGAGTGATCGCGCTTCCCGCGCGCGCAGCGATTCGGTTATGATCGGCCACAGTGTCCACAGCACAAAACAAGAAACCAAGGCGTTTGCTACAATGATCCATGGATTGGATGTGACGGCGAAGATCGCGTAGAAAGGGAGCACCGCGTTTGCAGCAAAGACAACGAGTTGGGGCCCGAGGGAAAAGAGCGACACTCCTCGCCTATGCTCGCGCGAAATGTTGCTCACTTGATAGCGGGGGCGTCGGCCGGGTGGATAGAAAAGGGCCTTGATGGTGCTCCACAGGTAGACCGGGAACATGCCCGCAAGAAACTGGAACTGCTTTCCAGGGTTTCGTCCCCGATACAAATGCTCCGCCGACAACGCATACAGAACGAAATAGACCAATCGAGAGATGACGATTTCCAATTCCGAGTTCACAATCAACGGATTGCCGGTCAGGTACGTCCAGGGCGGAATCAGAAAAAAGATTGGCATGGCAAACCCAGCCCAGATGTAGCTCGTGCCGACCACGAGGTGGTTCAGGCGAGCCTGCCACTTGAGGCCCTTCTTGAACAACGGATTGTCCCAAAAGAAGAGGCGCATGGAATCGAGGCCCCATTGAGATCGCTGTTGGTAGACACCACGAATCGTCAGGGGCGCAACGCCGATGCTGACCGGGTATGGGAAATACAGGGACTTCCAGCCTCGACTGTGGAGTTCGTAGGAGGTGGTCAGGTCTTCAACCAGGTTCCACGTCACGAAGCCGCCGATCTCTTCCAGTGCCTGCCGACGGTAGATGACCCCGGAACCACATGAGATCACTGAATCATCGGCGTCGAAGGCGAGTTGGACCGTGTCGTAGAACACCGTGTCCTGGCTGTTGAACGGGTCGCCCTCCGGGACCCAGAACGTCTGTTTCGATTGGACGAAGGCCACCGAGGAAAAGCGGAGGTAGCCGGCCATCACTCTGATCGCTGCGGGGATCGCAACCTGGTCGGCATCCAGCACGAGGATCAGTTCTCCGTCGCTCCGCTCGAGGCCGAAATTGAGATTACCCGCCTTGCCGGGCTCCCCGTCCCGCGCGTCGTGGTTCCGCGACAGGTACGTGAACCCGAGTTCACCCGCGATGCGCCGGAGGTCTCCTGAACCCGCGTCATCCAGTACGTAGACCTGAAGCGGGCCGCCCCATTCGAGTTTGGCCGCCGCCCGGAGCGTCTTCTCCAGCACCTCTATCGGCTCGCCGCACGCGGTAATGAACACGTCCACCGACGCGGTTCCCAGCCCCCCTAAATCGACGCCGGTCGATGGTTTATAACGAAGACGCCACACATCAGCTGCCGACAACACGAACAATCCGAGACACATCGCCTCAGCAAATAGGAACAAGATTCCGATGAACGGGTGATTCGGGTTCAGCCCACCGGGAAGGAGGGCGAAGTAAACTGCAGCTGATGGGATCGTGAGGGCGACCAGGAGCCACGCCCGGCGGCGACGCCACCGGTCATCCTTCTCCCCAAATCGTCTAGACGGTCGTTGGCGCATGATTCAGCCGGCCAGCTCGAGGGACCCTCATTCCAGACCATCTCGATAAACAAGGCCAATCCACTGGGGAT
>JABDII010000516.1 GCA_013003805.1 Gemmatimonadales bacterium | reverse complement strand
CCTCCGGGGACGGTTCTTCTCGAGGGCCGAGCTCGCCGGACGCGAGGTCGTGGTGCTGGAGACGCTGGCCGCCGAGCGCCTGTTCGGCAGCATGGACCCGCTCGGCGAGGTCATCCGCGTCGGGGGCCATGCCATGAGGGTGATCGGGATCTACCAGAAGCCAGAGAACATCTTCGAGCCGCCCAGCCAGGAGACGGCGGGAATCATCCCGTATGAGACGGCCCGACAGAGCTTCCTGTATGATGAAACCAACGCCCTCTTCATTATTGTGAAGCCCAAGCCAGGCGTCCCAGCCGATCGGGCGCAGGACCTCGTGACGGTGGCGCTCCGTCGGGCCCGGCAACTCCGTCCCGGCGTTCCTAACACCTTCGACCTCCTCTCCCAGGACCAGATCCTCGATATGGTCAACGACCTCACGTCCGTGTTCTTCTTGATCATGGTCGCCCTCTCGAGCGTAGCCCTGCTCGTGGGAGGCATCGGGGTGATGGCAATCATGATGGTCTCGGTGACCGATCGCACCAAGGAAATCGGCATCCGCAAGGCTGTCGGCGCGACGCGCCGCGAGATCCTCTGGCAGTTCCTGGTCGAGGCGGCTACCCTGACCCTCATGGGAGGGCTCCTCGGCATCGGCTTCGGTCTGACGGCCGGTGCACTGCTCAAACGCACCCTGGGGATTTCCGCCGAGGTCCCCCTCTGGAGCGCGGTGCTCGCCACCGCAGTCAGCGTTGGGATCGGGTTGGTCTTCGGCATGTACCCCGCGAATCGGGCCGCCCGAATGGACCCGGTGGACGCCCTACGCCATGAATGAGGATCGAAGCGCCATGCCAGTCGATATGCTCGCGATCGCGGCCCATCGCGACGACGTGGAACTCACCTGTGCGGGGACCCTGCTCAAAGCCGTTGATCAAGGACACACCACCGGCATCCTCGACCTGACGGCCGGCGAGTTGGGCACCCGGGGAAGCGCGGCCGTCAGAGCCGAGGAGGCCCATCGCGCCGGCCAGGTCCTCGGGGTGACGGAGCGGCGCAATGCCGGCCTCCCGGACGCTGGCCTTCACAATACCGAAGAGTCGAGGCGCGTCGTGGTCGAGGCCATCCGTCTCTTCGCCCCGCGCGTCGTCATCCTCCCCCATCCCATCGGGCGGCACCCGGACCATCGCCTCGCATCCGAGCTCGGGCGCGACGCGTGTTATCTCGCCGGACTCACCCGGTATGAGGCGAAAGGCGAGCCGCATCGGCCGTTCAAGATTCTCTACGCGCTGGCCTACCGGGAAGATCCGGTGAAGCCCACATTCGTGGTGGACGTCAGCGACCAATTCGACCGGAAGATGGCCGCGATCCGTTGCTACGCGAGCCAGTTCGACGACGCCGTGGCAGCCGGCGAGATCTTCCCCACCGGTCAAGACCTCTATTCCCTCATCGAGACCCAGAACGCACACTACGGGTCGCTCATTCGGACCCGCTACGGCGAGCCGTTCCTGACTCAGGAAACGATGCAGGTCGAGGACGTGCTAGACCTCGGCGTGAAGAGCATGTGAGGGCCGGCTCGGGCTATCTTTGAGGGCTATGTCACCGTCACCGGTCTACCTCGATCACGCCGCCACGACCCCCGTCCGGGCCGAGGTCCTCGAGGCCATGCTGCCCTATCTCGGGCCGGAGGCCTTCGGGAACCCCTCCAGCGCCCACGGCTTCGGACGCCGCGCCCGCGCGGGGGTGGAACAGGCCCGGCGCCAGATCGCCGAGGCCCTCGGGGGGGGGGCCGAGCCCGGCGACGTGGTCTTCACGTCGGGGGGCACCGAGGCGGACAACCTGGCGGTCCTCGGTGCGGCGCTCGCGGCACAGTCGCGCGGGACCTCGATGCGCGTCGTCGTGACGGCCAGCGAGCACAAGGCGGTCCTCGCGGCGGCCGAGGAGGTCGAACGGCTCGGCGGGTCGAGCCACGTGGTGCCCACCGGCACCGACGGCCTGATCGATTTCGCGGAGCTGGACCGCGGCCTCGAAGAGGGTCCGGCGGTGGTCTCCGTCATGTGGGTGAACAACGAGACCGGCGTGGTGCAGCCGGTGGATGCCGTTGCGGAACGCTGCGAGAATCGCGGCGTGGTGTTCCACACCGACGCGGTCCAGGCGGTTGGAAAACTCCCCGTATCACTCGCGCGTTTCCGCTCCGTCATGCTCACCATCTCGGGACACAAGATCGGGGCGCCCAAGGGCGTGGGAGCTTTGATTGTGCGCGGCCCCTCCCCAAGCGCGGTCCACCCCTTGGTGCACGGCGGCGGCCAGCAGTCCGGTGTGCGGCCGGGCACGGAAAACGTGGCAGGGATCGTGGGGCTGGGCCGGGCAGTCGAACTGGCTGTGGCCGAACAGGGCGAGGAGGGCCGGCGACTTGGGACGCTTCGGGATGACCTCGCCGGCCGACTCGCATCGGAGATACCCGATCTCACGATCCTGGCCGAGGGGAGTCCGCGCGCGCCTCACATCCTGAACGTGGCGGTGCCCGGGACCGACAGCGAGGCGATGCTCATGCATCTCGATCTCGCCGGTGTCGCCGCGTCCAGTGGTTCGGCCTGCAGCACGGGCTCGGTCGAACCCTCACATGTGCTGTCGGCCATGAACGTTCCTCGCCCATTGGCAGTGGCGGCACTCCGATTCAGCTTCGGTCACGCATCAACTCCGGACGACGTGGCGCGCGCCGCCCACGCGGTTCCACCGTGTGTTGCGAAGGTCCGGCGTCTTGCGGGAGTGCTCGGTCGTGGCTGAGAAGGTACTCGTCGCCATGTCCGGTGGGGTCGACAGTTCGGTCGCGGCGGCCCGGCTCGTTGAGGAGGGCCACGAGGTCATTGGGGCCACCATGAAGCTGTTCTGCTACGGCGACACGGTGCCCGACCGGCCGTGCTGCTCGCTCGACTCGATCAACGACGCGCGCGACGTGGCACAACGCCTCGGGATTCCGCATTACGTGTTGAATCTCGAGGACCGCTTCAACCAGTTCGTGATCCAGAACTTCGTAGAGGAGTATTCCCGCGGCCGGACGCCGATCCCGTGTGTCCGCTGCAACTCCTTCACCAAGTTTCGCGACTTGCTCGCTCATGCGGACGCCATGGGGTGTGATGCCATCGCCACGGGACACTACGTGGTGGCGGAGGACGGGGCGCTCTATCGCGGCGAGGATCCCAACAAGGACCAGAGCTACTTCCTCTGGGGTATCGATCGGACCGTTCTTTCCCGTATGCGCACGCCGGTGGGCCGCTTGACCAAGGGTCAGACCCGGGCCTACGCGCGCCGGCTCGGCCTCGCGACTGCCGACAAGGAGGAATCGGTCGAGATCTGCTTCGTGCCGGATGGAGACTACGCGACGGTGCTGGAGCGCCATCTTCCCGACGATGCGCCTGCGCTTGCGCCGGGCCCCTTCGTCACGGCCGCGGGAGAAGTGGTAGGACAGCACGACGGCTTAGCACGCTACACCATC
>JABDII010000504.1 GCA_013003805.1 Gemmatimonadales bacterium | reverse complement strand
GTACAAGCGCAAGTGGAGCGCGACCCTCAAGTCCACGTTGGACGGCCCGGTGTATGCGCTCGTGACCGCCGGGACGTTCGGCTGGTTGTGGCCGAGTTAGCCCGGCAAGCGATAGTGCGGTACCGATAGCCAATAGCCAATAGCCAATAGCTAATAGCAAATAGCATGTATCTGCGGTCCGCCCTCGTGTGGCTCCTGTTTGGCGTGGTGGCCTTCGCCTCGGGCGGGCTGCGGGAGGCCATCCTCGTCCCTCGGCTCGGTGAGCATCTGGCCCATCAGATTGGGAGTGTGATGGTCGCCGCGGTCATCGGGCTCATCGCGATCTGGTTCATTCGTAGATTGGGTCCCACCGCCTCCGAGGCGCTGACCATCGGTGTATTGTGGGTGGCCATGAGCGTCGCCTTCGAGCTGGGGTTCTTTGGACTTGGAATGGGGGAACCGTGGGGACGGCTGGTCCGGGACTACAATATCTTGGGGGGACGTCTTTGGCTCCTCGTGTTGATCGTCCAGCTAGTGACACCGTATCTCGTGGTGCGGGGTGCGGGGCGAGGCGCTACGATCTGAGGTAGGCGGATCTTGGCAGGGAGGGTGGGATGACGACGAAGCTCGAGCACGCGAACATGGCCGTGCGTGACATCGATGGCATGATTCGCTTCCTGCAGACCGCGTTCCCGGATTTTCGGATCCGCGGCGGGAGCGACAACCCGAAGGACCGGTGGATCCACGTCGGGAACGACGAGGCGTACATCGCGCTCAATCAGGCCAAGTCGGGCAAGGGGTGGAAGCCCTATACCGGAAAAGCCGGTGTGAATCATTTGGGGTGCGAGGTGGATGATGCCGAGGCGCTTCGGGCAAGGCTCGTCGCAGGGGGCTATCGGGAGTCGACCGTACCCAATGCGCATCCCCATCGCATACGGGTCTACTTCTACGACCCCGAGGGGAACGACTGGGAGTTCGTCCAGTACCTGTCGGATGACCCTGCCGAGAGGAACGACTATGAGCTGCCCGATCGGTAGGAGCGCTACGAGGACGAATGCGCCGTGACTGATCCACTAAAGCTGGATATCGCCGCGGCGCTCGAGGCGACCCCCGAGCAATTGCCCTTTATCCCCGAGCTGCTAGCCGATCTCTGGGTCTTAGGCGCCTCCCTCGACATCATCCTAGAGTTGCTTCGTCCGCTCCGCCTTCCACGGTCGACCCGGGTGCTGGACGCGGGTTCCGGCAAGGGCGCCGTCGCGATCACCCTAGCTCAGCAGTTCGGGTTTCAAGTACTTGGCATAGACGGGTTCCCACCTTTTGTGGACGAGGCGAGGAAGCAGGCCGAGGCCCGTGGCGTCTCCCATCTGTGCCGATTCGAGTTCGGTGACCTGCGAGAAGCACTTCCTCGACAGCGTGATTTCGATGTCGTGATCTATGCCGCGCTCGGCGGGATCCTCGGCACCGTGGATCAGTGCGTGGGACTTCTGCGCCACTCGGTCCGCTCGGGCGGTTACTTGGTCATCGATGACGGCTTCCTTGCCGGAACGGAACGAATTCCCGAGCCCGGCTACGAGACCTACGTCCCTCACGACGAGACCCTCACGTTGCTCACGGCGCACGGCGATGAGATCCTGCGCGAGGTGATCGTTGCCGTCGACGATATCCGGGAAGTCAACCGGCTGCAGACCGCGCTCATCCGGAAGCGGGCGGAGGGTCTTTCGAGACAGCACCCGGATGCCGCCGCCTCCATCGCTCAGTATGTGGAGCGGCAGGACAGGGAGTGTACGCTGTTGGAAACGGAGGTCGTGGGCGCCGTGTGGTTGTTGCAGCGCTGCTGAGGTATCGCCGCCTGGCAGAGATCGGGAACCGTCCCTCAAGCGGTGACGGTCCCGGTGCGCGCGTCAAGTCGATAGGGCCGTTGAGAACTCCTCGCGGCCCCTCTGCAGCTGCATAAACAACAGCAGGTGCCTCGCGGCGGCTGGGGAAAGGCACCATGTTGGACGGCCTATCGAAAGCTCTTGATCACCTCGCGAGCGGAGGACGCATGGCAGTGGACCCCTTCTTCCCGCACCCCATCTACGCAGTCGAAGACAGCGACACACCGAGTGTGCCACGCGTCCTCATCGCCCCGCACCGCTACATCCAGGCCGACGGCGTCCTCGATCATCTCGGACGCTATCTGTCGATTGTGCCGAGTACCCGGCCGGCCGTGCTCATTTCGGAAGGCGGCCAGCGGAGATACGCCGCGCGACTCATCGTGGGCATGAAGCTGGCAGGGGTCCACCCCGTCGCCGAGACATTCGGCGGGGAATGCTCGACCGAAGAGATCGAGCGCGTGGTCGGTGCGCTTCGGAAGGCCGACGCCCCAGTCGACTCCGTCGTGGCAGTGGGGGGCGGGAAGTGCCTCGACACCGCTAAGGGGGTCGCCTACCGGATGGCGCTGCCGGTCGTCATCTGTCCCACCATCGCATCGACCGACGCACCTTGCTCGGCAGTCTCCGTGATCTATACGGAAGACGGGTCGTTCAAAGGGGTGGAATGGTTCCCGGTGAGCCCCGCGCTCGTCGTCGTCGATACCGGCATCATAGCCCAGGCGCCGGCACGTTACCTGGTCGCCGGGATGGGTGACGCGGTCTCGACCTGGTACGAGGCCCGCACCTGTTTCGCCAATCCGAAGGCCCGCTCTGTGGTCGGGGCACGCGTCACGATCGCGGCGCAGGCAATCGCCGAGCTATCAGCCCGGACCGTTTTCGACCACGGCGTGGAAGCCCTCCTCGCAGTCGAGCAGGGTGAGGTGACCGAGGCCCTCGAGCGAGTTGTAGAAGCGAACACGTTGTTGAGCGGGGTGGGATTCGAGAGCGGTGGCCTCGCCGCCGCCCACGCAGTCGCCACCGTTGCATTGACTGCCATCCCGAAGGTGCACCATCATTTCCTCCACGGAGAGATGGTCGCTATCGGGGTGTTGACCCAGCTTGCTCTGGAGGGCGACGTGAACGAGGCTCGGCGGGTGGGCAGCTTCTTCTCCTCCATCGGCCTGCCGGTGCACTTGGGACAAATCGGACTCGATGTGCAGCGCGACGCGGAAGCTCTCGAAGCAGCGATGGCGTCTGCCATGCAGTTCCCCATCATTCACAACGAGCCCTTCGAGGTGACCGCGGAAAGCCTCCTGGCCGCGGCGCTCCAGGCCCACAAGCTGGGAATTGAGGTATCCGGCGCGTGTGGCGATGTTGCGTATAAGGAACTCCACACGGCACCGGTCTGAGTTAAAGGAGGTCAGATCGACCAGCAGGTAGCGGCATGGTACTGATACGGAAGATCGCAGCAATCCTTGCCCTGGCAGCGCTGGGCGGCCTCATCGTGACCCTCGAGCGCGGGTCCTACGGGGTCAATCCTCGGCTGGTGGTGTTTACCCGGGTGCTGCTCGTTCCCCTCGTTGCCACCATGATCGGCCTCGCGCTCGACAAGGCCTGGAGCCGATGGCTGGCGCTCGCGGGCGCCGTCGCCGTGCTCCCATGGGCTGTCGTTCTGACCTTCGGGTTGCCCAGCGGGGCTCCACTGATGCAGCAGACTGTCGCGCTAGTCGCCTCGCTCCTCCTGCTCGTGAGCCTGACGGGCCGAGCCATGTTCGAGCGCTATGAGGGCAAGGCGAAGCTGGATTGGAGCGGGCCGCGCATGGGGCTGGTGCGGTGGACCATCATCCTCAACATCGCCTCTGCCCTGGGGCTCTCACTATTCGTTGCGCTGTATCGCTACAACATCGAGTGGCACGTGGCCATTCCCGCCGTCCTCCTCTTGGGGCTCGTGGTCGGCGTGTTGCTCCTGGGTTTCCAGAAGACCTTCGGCCTTCTCCTGGTCGCGGTGAGCTGTGTCTTGTTCGTGCCGGCCGGGACCTATTTCGTGTGGAAGGAGGCGAGCTACACCGGAGAGGTCTACTTGTTCGCCGCCTCCTTCCTGCCCGGTGTGATCGCAGGGTGGGCCTGTCTGTTTGCCTTCGGGAAACCGATCTGGAATGCGTTACGGACGGGGTGAGGGTCTAACAGCTAACAGCTAACAGCTAACAGCTAACAGCTAACAGCTAACAGCTGTACCTTCTCGGATAGCCAATAGCCAATAGCCAATAGCCAATAGCCAATAGCCAATAGCCAATAGCCAATAGCCAATCCCCCATGATCCAAGGC
>JABDII010000491.1 GCA_013003805.1 Gemmatimonadales bacterium | reverse complement strand
ACCTGGGACAAATCCTCGGCCCAATTGCGCAGGTGCTGGCCGGCATCGTGACCGTCATTGTTGTGTCCACGCGATGATCATCCGGCAGCTTGGTAGCAGGAGCCAGGGGAGATGAACCCCGAACTCGAGACGGAGGGTCGGGAGGTTGGCGTGCTGGAGGTCCTCGATGTTCTCCTCAAGCACTGGAGACTCATCGTCGGCTTCCCGTTGGCCATAACGTTCTTCGCTGCCCTGATCACCCTGATCCTTCCAACGCAATACACCGCCACGACCTCCTTCGTACCCGAAGGCGGTTCGGAGGGGTCCACGCTTCCCAGCGGCCTGTCCGGAATCGCCTCGCAGTTCGGGATTTCGCTTCCCGTCGGCCGCGAGACATCACCCGAGTTCTATTCCGACGTGCTGTACAGCCGGACGATCGTCGAGGACGTGCTGCAGACGGCGTTTCCCGATCCGAAAACGGCAGAGGCGGGAACGGTTGCCACGTTGCTCGATCTCTTGGAGATCGAGGGAGACAGCCTCACGGATCGCCTCCAGGCCGGCCGCAAAGACATGGCGGAGCGGACCTCCGTGAGGGTCAAGACTGAGACCGGAGTGGTGAGCCTGAGCGTGGAGACGCCCTACCCGTCCTTGTCCGCCGATGTCGCGAACCAGTTTGTCACGTTGCTCAACCGCTTCAACCTGGAAACACGTCAATCGAACGCCAAGATCCGCCGGGAATTTGCTGAGGCCCGGAATGCGCAGGCCGAAACGGAGCTCCGTGAGGCCGAGGAGGACTTGAGGCGGTTTCTCGAAGAGAATAGGAGATTTTCAGGCTCACCACAGCTTCAGTTTCAACATGATCGTCTCCAACGGCAGGTGACGATCCGCCAGGAGGTTCTCACGGCGTTGCGTCGAGAATACGAGCAGGCTCGGATTCAAGAGGTCAACGACACGCCGGTGATTACGGTGATCGACACCGCCGTTCCTCCCTACAAGAAGTCCAGTCCCCATCGAACCATTATCGTCATCGTGGTGTTCGTCCTGGCGAGTCTGATCGCGATAGCCGCTGCATTCGGCCGGGAGTTTGTTCAGCGAGCCAAGGCCGCGGACCGGCAAGACTACAAGCAGTTCGAGAACCGTTGGGCCGTCATCAAGTCGGAGCTGCGCCGGCCATTTGGCCGCCGCGGCTAACGCACCGGGGACCGACGCCATCGCTCGCCCACTCATCCACGTATCCCGATGGCGATGCTAACCACCCACCACGCGGCGTCCACAATCCACCCCGGGCGTATGCTGGCCTGGGCGATCGTGGTCGCTCTCATCGCCAGCAGTCTGGTAGTGGCCGTTCACGGCAGCCGAACCGCCGCAATGGTGCTCGTCGTTGCGGCAGCGGCGGCCATGTTCGCAACCGTCGGCGCCTATGCCGAACGGCTTCAGAGTTTCTCGCTCGGGCTCTTCCTCTTTGCGGCGACGATTGCCGCGGATATCCCCTTCACGCAGCAGGCGGTCACCGGAGGCACGCGCCCGGGAGTGGTCATTTGGATTTCGGACCTCGCGCTCGTGGTCCTGCTGACACTCCTCTTCATCCGATGGGCGATCCGGATGGACGGCCCGCGAATCCCGCGCGCCCCCACGGCGAGGACCCTGGTTATTATCCTCGTCAGTTTCATCGCGTGGGAAATCGTGAGCGCGCTGGGCGCAATTCAGGTCCGTTATGCTGTCTTCCAGGTCACCCGAGACGTGCTCGCGCTTCCCATCCTGCTGGTGGTTCTGGCAACCGTCAGAACAGTGCGGGATGTCCGCTTTGTTTGCCTCGTGCTGTTGGCAGCGCTCGGCTTTCATCTCGTGCTTGCGATCGCCCAGTTGATTCACGGGGGACCATTTGGCCTCTCCTATCTGGGCGAGCTCCACCAGATAAACGCCCGTACCGACATTCTCCGTAGATATACGGGGGAGGCGCTGACGCTCGGTCCGCTTACGCTTACCCGGCATTTCTCGGGTTTAGTGGGGGGAGCCTACCTGCTTGCGGCGGTAACTATCCTTATTCTCCCGCTTGCCTTCGCCACGATGTTGGTCGAGCGGCGACACCTCGGTCTCGTTGTCCTCTCCGCCGTCGGCATTGGCATGGCTCTTCTTTCCCAATCTCGAGGCGCCTGGGGAGGCCTCCTCATTATGATCCTCAGCTTCGCGTGGCTCCTCAGCCGAAAGAAGACAGACAGGGGCTACTCTTCATGGAAGATTCTGGCCGGTACACTCGTGCTGGTCGCTTTGGTTGCGGTTCCGTTGTTTACGTTTATTCGCACGCGACTTCTGGAGACCAATCTCTCCGAGACAGCATTCTTTCGGATGGAGTTGATTCGGACCGGGCTTCGCATGATGACACACCCCTTCAGGGGGAT
>JABDII010000458.1 GCA_013003805.1 Gemmatimonadales bacterium | reverse complement strand
CCATCGGCTCGGACGGGACGAAGAATGGGAACAGCTCCGCCGGTCGGACGGGGCGCTCAAGGCGCTCGAGCAGGCCAAGCGCGAAGGACTGGTACGGTTCCTGGGCGTCACCGGGCACTACGATCCGGCCGTCTTGACACGTGCCATCACCGAGTATGAGTTCGACACCATCCTGATGGCGCTCAACTGCGCCGATCCCCACTACCTCCCTTTCACGGAGCGCCTCTTGCCAGTCGCCAACCGGAAGAACATGGGTGTCATCGCCAAGAAGATCCCGGCCCGCGGGCGGCTCTTCCGCGAGGGCGGCCTCCGGTCGATGAAGGACGCCATGCAGTGGGTCCTGACCCAACCGGTGAGCACGGTCATCGTCGGGTGCGACTCGATCGAACAGCTGGAAGAGAACGTAGCCATTGCCGCCGATTTCGAGCCGCTCGGCGGGCCGGCAATGCGGCGCATCTCGGCCCTCACGGCCGGCTACGCGAAAGAGGCCCAGTTCTACAAGAAGGGGACCCGGCACCGCGGGGGTTGATCCGCTCACGTGAGGGTTTCGGGCTCTGAGCGTCGGCGCCACCCCGACCAAATCCACGCTCTATATTTCAAGCCTCCATGAGACGGCTTCTGCTGTACTCCCTCGTCGCCGCCGGGCCCATCGCCTGCGCTGCCGCGGCCCAAGGCAACTCCCCGATCCTGACCCGAAGGGTGGACCGGGTGGAGTGGGGCGTGGGCCCTGTGGCCGACCTCCGCTTCGGCCGCGTGGCGCTAGTGGCCACCCCGGATGGCCCGCGACTGGAAGTGCGCCGGTTGCGGCCAGAGATACCCACCGCTCCACCAGCCCGGATCGAGGGGGTGACACCATCATTCTCCGGCAACAGCCTCATCGTCGCCGATTTTTCCCGGAGCAACCGCACAGTGCTCGGCGGCTATTTCAGCCCCTTCGTACGTCTGCCATCCACCGCCTCGGCCACGGTGAGACGAACGCCGGACGCGAGGCGGGCCCTCGCACTCACCTGCGACAAGATCGAATCGGGCTTCTGCGGGCTCTGGATCCAGCTGTACGATTTCGAAGCGGCACCAGATGCCAGGCGCTACCTGGATGCCCAACCGTTCTCGACGCTGAGTGTCTGGATTCGTGGGCACGAGGGAGGGGAACAGCTGGTACTGAAGGTCGCCGACGCCGAGTGGGAACTCAAAGAAGACGCGCTCCCAATCGGCGACGTGGCGAGGTTCGTCCCTGCGGGACGAATTGATACAACCTGGCAACAGGCCGTGGTTCCGCTCGACGAGTTTCCTTCACGCATCGATCGCGGCACGCTCGCGCTGCTGGTATGGGAGGTCACCTCGCCTGGCACCAGCGGAGTCGACATCGGTCCCGTGGCCTTCTCGCTCGAGCCGAGCCCCCTGCCGTCCTTGCCTGAATCGGAGGCGAGCGTCGCGGGACCCGCGCCGCGACACTTGGCGACCTGGATCTGGAACACCCGGGACCTCATCGCCAACTCGGCGCACCGGGACTCGCTGCTCGACGACTTGGAGCGCGAGGGATTCGATCGCGTCTTCCTCCAGCTTCCCGACGATCCCGAGCGAAGAGGCATGCCCGGTGAGGTAACGATCGATGCCGAGGTGCTCGGGCCGCTCGTGGCCGAGCTCAACCGGCGGGGCATGCGGGTCTACGCACTCGACGGGTTTGCCCGCTACGCGCTTCCGGAGTTCCACGCCGGCGTGCTCCAGACCGTGGATCACGTGATCCGATACAACCGTGAAGTCGACGCACACGAGCGCTTCTTCGGCATCCGGTATGACATCGAGCCGTACATTCTGCCCGCGTTTCACGGTCCCCACCGTGAACAATTGTTGCGGAGTCTGCTCCAAGTGACGGCGCAATCGGCCGATCGCGCCCGGGCGGCCGGGCTGGTCTACGGCGCGGACATCCCGTTCTGGTATGATGCGCCCGCGGACGTCACATCAGGGCGGATTCTGGTCGAGTGGAACGGCACGACGAAGCCCGTGAGCGAGCACATCATCGATCTGGTGGACGATGTGTCGATCATGGACTATCGCACGACGGCGTTCGGCGCGGACGGCACCATCCGCCACGCGACCGGCGAGTTAGCGTACGCCGCGGAACAGGGTAAACCTGTCTTCATCGGGCTCGAGACGTCGGAGCTGCCCGACGAAGTGCTGCTCGAGTTCCGGGGCGAGCCGCGGCACGGGTTGCCCGATACGCCGCCGCCAGGTCCCTTCCTGGTCCTGGTCCCAGCAGGCGATTCGGTGTACGTGGTCCACGTACCGGGGGCCAACGCGGAGGACGACACCGTCGGCATGCCGATCGCGCAGTGGTTTGAGGACCGAGGGATGGATCCTCACGCGCTCTGGTGGTGGCCCATCACCCGGCGGGTCGAGGTCCCCGCTGGGAAGATCACCTTCGCCCGGCACACTGCAGACCGGCTTCGAGAGGTGATTGCGGAAACCGCGACGGAGTTTGAGCGGTATCCCTCCTTCGCCGGGTTCGCGCTCCACTTTGCGGAGAGTTATCTGGCGTTGCTCGGCGGCTCGACGGAGCGCTAGCTCCACACCGGCTCCGTGGATAGGATGGAGGCACTGTGACCGGCTCCGATCTCGCTCAACTCATAGCGCGGGCGCGCGGCGACCAGCCGGCCGATCTTCTGCTGGCCAACGCCCAGCTGGTGAATGTCCTGGCCGGTGAGGTGCACGCGGCCGACATCGCCATCGCCGGCACCCACATCGTCGGGGTCGGGTCGGGGTACCAGGCACGCCAAGTCGTCGACCTCGAGGGGCGCTACGTTTGTCCGGGGCTCATCGACGCGCACGTGCACGTCGAAAGCGCGATGGTGCCTCCGCGTGAGTTCGCCCGGGCCGTGGTCCCCCACGGTGTCACCACAGTCGTGACCGACCCGCACGAGATTGCGAACGTTCTGGGGCTCGACGGCATCCGTTTCATGTTGGAGGACGCAGCGGACTCCGCATTCACCATGTACGTGAATGCGTCCTCCAGCGTGCCTGCCACCCACATGGGAACATCCGGCGCTTCACTCTCGGCCAGTGATCTCGCCGAACTCCGCTCGGAGCCCACCGTTCTGGGCTTGGCCGAGGTGATGAACTTCCCAGGGGTGGTATCGGGCGATGAAGGTGTGCTCGACAAGCTCCGCGCGTTCGAAGACCGCGTGATCGACGGGCATTGCCCCGGCCTCGCGGGCAAGGAATTGAACGCGTATGTGGCGGCGGGGATCACATCCGATCACGAGTGTACCACGGTCGACGAGGCACGCGAAAAGCTCAGGCTGGGTATGACCCTGTATTTCCGCGAGGCAACTAATGCGCGGAACCTCGAGGCGCTCCTTCCGCTGGTCACGGTCGAGAACGAGCGGCGCATCTGTTTTGCGACCGACGATCGGCAACCCTCCGACCTCTTGGAGGAAGGCTCGATCGACCACATGGTGCGCATGGCCATCCGGGCTGGCGTCGCACCGGTCACCGCCATCCGAATGGCCACGCTCAATCCAGCCGAGCACTTCCGGCTTCACGATCGGGGTGCCGTGGCACCCGGTCGCCGGGCCGATCTCGTGGTGCTGAGTGATCTCGATGATCCACGGGCGCAGTCGGTTTACGTCGCCGGAACGCTGGTCGCGCGCGACGGGAAGATGCTCGAGTCAGCATCCTCCGGCGCGTCGGCTCGGGCGAAGCCTCGCAACACCGTCCGGGTGGACTGGCCCGGGGTCGACCTCGCCATTCAAGCGGATGGGAACCGAGTCCGGGTCATCGGGGTCGTGCCGGACCAGCTGGTGACCGAACACTTGGTGATGGACCCGACCATCGAGAACGACAATGCTGTCGCCGATCCAGGGCGCGACCTCTTGAAGATGGCGGTCATCGAGCGGCACGGCCGTTCCGGCACCGTCGGCCTCGGGTTCGTCACCGGGCTCGGCCTCACCCGAGGTGCCATCGCAGGCACCGTGGCACATGACCATCACAACCTGATCGTGATCGGTGCCGACGACGAATCTATGCTGACCGCAGCCCATGCCGTAGCCGACGGCGGAGGCGGGCTGGCGGCCGCCCACGGAAGCGAGGTGCTGGCCGTGCTTCAGCTCCCGATAGCCGGGCTCATGTCGGATCGGCCCATCGAAGAAGTACGCCGGCAGATGGATGGCCTCATCGCCGCGGCCCAGCGGCTGGGCTCTCCGCTCCACGATCCCTTCATGGCGATGAGCTTCCTGGCCCTCGAGGTGATCCCGAGCCTCAAGCTGACGGACAAGGGCCTGGTGGACGTGGAGAAGTTCGAGCTGGT
>JABDII010000447.1 GCA_013003805.1 Gemmatimonadales bacterium | reverse complement strand
GTGAACGAGGTGGATATTGGGAAGGTCGCGCTGGGCGACAGTGTGTCCCTGACGGTCGATGCATTTCCGGGCGACACCACACGCGGCATCGTTCGGCTCGTGCCGCCGGCCGCCCGGCAACAGGAGCGCGTCCGTGTGTTCGACGTGGAAATAGAGGCTATGGACGGCGGCGGCATCCTCAGACCGGGGATGACGGCCAACGTCGCTATTTCCGGCCCTAGCAGAGAGGACGTGACCAGGGTTCCGGTTGAGGCGGTGTTCATTAGTGAGGGGAATCCAGTGGTGTACCGGATCAACGGTGCTGAGCATGAACGCACCCAGGTCACGCTGGGCTTGAGTGATCTCTCGTTCGTGGAAATCCTCGATGGTGTTGCGCCTGGCGATAGCGTCGCCCTCGAAGACCCCATCGCCGCTATGGAACGGGCGAACAATCCCGCCCGACGTCGGTAATGTCCGCGCTCATCGAGGCGCGTGGACTCGAAAAGACCTACCGGCTTGGCCGGGTTGACGTTCCGGCCCTTCGAGGGGTAGACGTCGAGGTGGAAGAGGGCGAGTTCATCGCCATCGTCGGACCATCTGGCTCCGGCAAGAGCACCCTCATGCACATCCTGGGCTGTTTGGACTCACCAACAGCGGGGACCTACGTCCTCGATGGTGAGGACGTGAGCGGCCTCAGCGGTAAGCGTCTCGCTCAGGTACGAAACCGCAAGGTGGGGTTCGTCTTTCAGACGTTCAATCTCATGCCCCGGCTGAACGTGGTCGAGAACGTCGCGCTTCCACTCAAGTACCGTGGGAGGATACCGCGCCGGACCCGGCGCGAACACGCCCTCGAGACCCTCGAGCGCCTAGGTCTTGGCGACCGGATTCGGCACCGTCCCGATGAGCTCTCAGGCGGCCAACGCCAGCGCGTGGCGATCGCCCGCGCACTCGTGGGTCGACCCGCGATCCTCATGGCGGACGAACCAACCGGCAATCTCGATTCCCGGGCCGGGGGGGAGGTGCTCGAGACCTTTGAGGAATTACATAGCGCCGGCCACACCATTGTCTTAGTCACCCACGATTCACACAATGCCGCCAGAGCCCAGCGCATCATCGAGATCAGTGACGGGAAGGTCGTGTGAACATCTTCGAGTCGTTGCTCTCTGGGGTCGAGGAGGCTCGGCGGCATACCGGGCAAACCTTGCTATCCCTCCTCGGACTGGTCCTCGGGACTGGGAGCATCGTCACGGTGCTCGCCCTCTTCGGTGGTCAGACCGCCCTGACTCAGCAGTATCTCGAGGAGGTTGGTGGCATTGGGACGATGATCGTCTCGAATCGGGACGCGTCCGCCCAACCCACGGCCCGTGAACGCGCCTCGAAACGGCTGACCTATGAAGATGCGGCCTTTCTCAAGGACCGCGCGAGTACCCTCGCGGCGGTGAGCCCGGGGTGGGCGGAGAATCTCATCTATCGTGCAGGGGGAACGAGCTTTCGGGGACAAGTCATCGGGACCGTCCCCGACTATGCCGTCATCAACGATATTCGTCCCCTGGTCGGCCGGTACCTGAGCGACCTCGACATTACCAATCGATCGCGCGTTGTAGTCCTGGGATGGAAGTTCGCAGACTCGCTCTTTGGAGGGCCAGTTCGTGCCTTGGGCAAGCTCGTCAGCATCGAATACAAGCAGTACACCGTCGTGGGTGTCCTCGAACGTGAGGAGTTCTATTTCGCATCGTGGGAGGGCAACGCCCTCGAATACCGCAACGAGCGGGCCTACATACCCATCACGACGGCCATTTCCCAATACAGCGGCGTCGATCGCCTGACCTTTCTGACCCTCAAGGCCAAGCCTGCCGGCCGAGCGACCGTTGAGTCGGAGGTCCGGAGCCTTCTCTTCGCCCGGCACGGCGTCGAGGACTTCGATCTTCGTCAGTCGGGGAGCGGTGCTGGATCGGATAGCGGGAACTTTCTGCAGTTGTTCAACTACATCTTCCTCGTTGTCGGGATCGTATCCCTATTCACCGGGGGAATCGTGATTGCCAACATCTTGCTCGCCTCGGTCGTCGAACGGGTACGCGAGTTCGGCACGCGGATGGCTCTCGGCGCAACTGCTGGGAGCATCTTTGCTCATGTGCTGGCCCAGGTCTTGGTAATCAGCGTCATTGGGGCCGTGCTGGGCCTGCTGCTGGGCCGCGCACTCACGGGAACGGTCGCGTACTTCATGCAGATGCCGGCCGTCGTGAGTCCCTTCATTGCGGCAGTGGCGATCGGCACCGCACTCACGGTGGGGCTCCTCGCCGGCATGTACCCCGCCTGGCGTGCCGCTCGCCTCGAACCCGTCGAGGCGCTCCGGTATGGCTGAGCCGGGCGCTCGCTTCTCACGGCTTGAGGAGGCAGGGGAGTTAGTCGCCGACGCTCTGCGTGAAATCCGGGCGCATCCGCTGCGTTCCCTGCTCACGTTATCTGGAATCGTCTTTGGGGCCGCCTCACTCGTCTCGATGACCTCGCTCGCATCGGCGATGCGAACGATGGCCTACGACGACCTCATCGCAATGGGGTATCCACGGAGCTTCTCGGCGATCGATCGTGATCCGCCGTCCGACGCGATCACCGCCGAAGCACTTCAGCATCCAGGGCTCAAGCTGGCCGATATAGAGGCGCTCCGCCGGGTTCCCGGAGTGGAGTCAGTCCACGGCCGAAATTTCGGCGGCCAGTACATCGTGAATGCTCCGGCCGGCCAACGCGATGTCCGAATCGACGGAGTCGACGCCGGCTACCTGGAAATGCGCAACTATCACATCGTCGGCGGGCGAAGCCTGCGCGTGCTCGATATCGAAAATCGATCGCGGGTGGCAGTGGTCGGGTCGGAGTTGGTCCGCGTCCTCTTTGGAGCCGTCGAGCCTGTCGGGCGGACCATTGCGATCGATGGCGTGCGGTTCCAGGTCGTTGGAGTGGTGGCACCCATCACCTTTGACCTTGTCCCGGCCGATTTCAGTTTCGTTGCACGCCGCATTTACGTCCCCTACACCTATCTCACGCGCTACTACCAGGGCGAGGCACGCATCGACATGGCCCTGGTGACGGCAGGCCCGGCGGTCGAATTCTCCGATGTCCTCCGTGACGGCACTCGCCTCTTGCGCCAGCGGCATCGGGGCGTCGAGGACTTCCTCATCGACAACGAAGCAGCCGATGTGTTGTCGGATCTGGCCATGGCGGACGACATCTTGAAGGGGTGGAACGGGGTCATGTTCGCCATCGCCGGAGTTACGCTCTTCGTTGGCGGAATCGGACTCTTCAGCGTGCTCTTGATCTCGGTCAGGGAACGCGTCCGCGAAATCGGGATCCGCAAATCGCTGGGGGCGGACGAAGGCGCCATCCTCAGGCTTTTCCTCGCCGAGTCCCTCACCC
>JABDII010000445.1 GCA_013003805.1 Gemmatimonadales bacterium | reverse complement strand
CGGATCGGCGCACAACAGCCTCTGCGCCGCCCGATTGTGGCCAGCCCAGCTCACGGGCCGTGGCGCCACGGTGCCAGAAGTTCGACTCCTCGAGCCTCAACCAAGGGACAGTGTGTGGTACTTCCGAGCTCACGGCGCTCAGCTGACTCCCGACACTTCGCATGCAGTTTACGAGATCATGGTGTTGCGAGATGATCCGGAGCACGTGCAGTGGTTCGCGAGCATCAGGGCCGGAGTTCCGATCGGAGGGCATTCTGGGATTGTGTAGGTACGTGAACGGCCTAACCACCGCGTGCAGTGGCCGGACCTTGCCCGGCCTAAAGGAAACCGTTGATTTAGTAGGAGGCCGGCTAGAGGCCCGCCACTGACGCGGAATTCGTTAGGCAGATTGGTTGAGATGGAGTCACTGTTGAACCCCCTCAGTAGTCGCTCAGTGGCATTGATTGTTCTGATCCTAGGGACATCAGTCACGGTGCAAGTAGCTGGGCAAAATGAAGCCGCGCTCGATCGATTCGCCACGCGTGTCGCCAACTCATTCCCTGACGCCCCGTTTGACATCAGCGTAGACACAACATCCCACGCCTTGTTGGTGCATTTTGTCCCGTATTCGATGCGTTTACGATCTCCAGCCCACTGGGTGGCGCTTGGCGGTGTTGTGGTAGCGGCCATACAGGACGCGCCCGAAGCGGAAGATCTCGAGTCTATTGCGGTGACCTTCAGTGGGGTCCTGAAGGATTCCACGACGACCACCGCCTCAATGCTGTTCAGGCTAGGAGTGCCTAAATCACCCAATGTTCTTCCCGCATCCATCATCGTCCATCATGGTCCAGTGGTCCGACCTGCCACGGGTCCATGCTTCACATGTCCGCACTGAGTACGGTGAAGCAACTGCCTAACCACCGCGTGCAGTGGCCAGGCCTTGCTGGTTTCAAAGGAAGTCGTTGATTTGAGCAAGGCGGGCAAATGGCCCGCCACTGACGCGGGATTCGTTAGGCAGTCCCCCCATCGTCGCGTCGGTCAGCCTACCGCATTCAACCCCGGAGTCCTCATGCGCCGTCTCCTCCCGCTTCTTCTCGTCACTGCCACTGCTTGCGCCAGCGAAGGCGGTGAGGCCAGACCAGCAGGTTCCCCTGCGGCAGAGGAAGGCACTCCATATGTCGTCGAGATTCGACAAGTGGACTACGCCTACGCGATGCCGTCGCAAATCAAGTCCGGCTGGGTCACGTTCATCGCCCCGAACGAGGGGACAGAGCATCATGTCGCTGTCTTCCTCAAGTTGCCTGAGGGCGTGACTCGCGCTGACTGGTACGCAGCGATGGCGAATCCGGAGGAGGCACCATCAGCTGAATGGTGGGGAGACATGACGGATGCGGGCGGCACTGGCGTCGTGGCACCAGGACTCACGGCCGAGACAACGATGTACATGGAGCAAGGCCTCTACGCCGTCCTGTGCGGCGTCATCGCCCCCGACGGCACCTCGCACTGGGTGAAGGGGATGCACATTACTTTTGAGGTCACCGATGAACCCTCCGGAGCCCCTGAACCGACGGCGGACATCTACCTAACCCTCGGCGAGAACGGATTCGAGCAAGAAGGTCGCGTTACCCCTGGCACCCACACCGTTGCCGTTCACTTCGCAAGTCAGCCGCCGGGACGTACGCACGATGTCCACGTCGCCCGTCTTGAGGACGGGGAAACTCTCGACGCCGCCATTGAGTTGATGGCGAGACCCATCGAGCCGTTCCCCATGAACTTCGTGGGCGGTGCGGAGCAAGGCCCGGAAGGAAGGACCGACTACTTCACGGTGACATTCGAGCCCGGTCGATACGCCTGGGTTTGCCATCTGCACGCATCGTCCGGAATGGCGCAGGAGTTCGTAGTGGAGTGAGTTCCGAACCAGGAGCTGCCTAACACGGCTTGGCTGTTGGCGCGGCAGGGTGAGGGTCGCGCCCGATGGGCGCCCTATGCATAATGCTCGCGCAACAGAAATCCAAAGTCGTTAGGCCGCACTCCGGTGCCAGTTCGCCGGCATGCGACTGGCAACTCGGTTAGTCGTCATCAAGACCCTCTCCACAGTTGGCTGGTTGCGACCGGAAGCGGTCTTCGGAACTCGCCGAGGCAAGAACGTTTGAATAGGACCCGCTTGGAGGCGAAAGGGTAATGAACATGAGCAACTTGGAACGGTTTACCGAATACGCCGACGCTTTCGAAGAATCACTGCTCGACGACGACTGGGCGAGACTGGAGCAGTACTTTTCGCCGGACGCTGTGTATCTACCGGGGGACGGCCGCGAGGCGGTGGGCCGGGAAAGCGTGCTGCAAACCCTTCGCGACAGCGTCAACTCGCTGGATCGGACATTCGACTCACGAGAATTCGTTGAGGAGCCAAGTTTGAGCGAGGCTGGAGATACGGTGACGTTCGCCTTCGCGGTAAAGTACGCCAAGCATGGCTTGCCGGATTTGACGATTTCCGGCACCGAAACCGCAACCTTTGCCTACGGCGCCATCGAACGGATGGAGGACTTTCTCGACGAAAGTGCGGCCGCCGCTCTGGCGGACTGGCTGGAAAAGCACCAAGAATCGCTAGGCTGAGCGAGTCAAGGCAAGACGTCGGCTTCGGCCAATATGGCTGCATGGCCCATCGTGTGCGGCCTAACCAGCCAATGCACCAGCCGGGCGCCAACGTCCCAACGGAAGCGTTGATTTGTGCGCGTTAAGCCATCCAGATACGTTTGATCCATGGTGCGCCTCACACCGAGTCGCCCGCAGGTGATCGGCAGATCGGTAGACAGCGTCTGCAGCTTGTACACGAGAAGGCCCACTTCCGCTCATGCTACTCCTAGACTAGAGAGAGGAGGGGCGACGGATGCCTATTCATTTCGAGGATCTGGACGTCGTTTCTGAGCTCGACGGAGCACGCTCTGTACTGATCGTGCCGTGCAATCTCTGTCCGGCGGCGACGGTCGCCGTGAGAGAGCAGAGACCGTTCATGCAGTTGTTCAGGAGCCTTTTCACGTCGGCGCCATTCGAGCAGTACATCAAGGCACTGCAATCCCGACTGGCCGAGAAGGGTGTGAAGACACAGGTATTTCGGAGCAGACTCTACCATCAGTGGTTTCTCTGCATGTGGACGGCAGGCCGCCGCAAGAAGCTACAGAGATCTGCGAAGCAGCATGATGCTGTGGTGGTTCTGGGCTGCGATTCCGCGACTGAGACGGTGCATGACGCGGTCAAGTCAACCGACTGCAAGGTGATCGAAGGCATGGGCGTAACTGGAATCATGAACGCGCAGCTCCGCTTTCAGCTCCCAGGCAATATCACTTTCGAAAGCTGCAAGATCGTCCCGATCTCGCGACACTAGCGTAGATCAGGCAGACGTTGTTGGTGTCGGCCCACCGCTCGGTGCCAGGATGAGAGTCGACAAGGTGATGTCTTGGAGTGACGCTGCCTAACCACCGCGTGCAGTGGCCGGCCCTTGCTGCTTTCAGAGGAAGTCGTTGATTTGTGAGCAGGTGGGCTGAGCTGGCCCGCCACTGACGCGGGATTCGTTAGGACGACCCAGACTACTACAAGAATCTCTCCAGGGCCCTCGTGTGGTTGGTCTTCTCCGAAAGCAGCTCTCCGAAAGGGATTCTTTGTGGTCTCAGGGCCAGTCCCTGCTCGGGCGGTGCC